>PWZK01000223.1 GCA_003567495.1 Candidatus Brocadiaceae bacterium | reverse complement strand
CGAATGGCGGCGACGGCCGGCAACCCTGCTGCCATTGTTATTGCGAACAGAACAAATCCGGCCTGAACGCAGGCGATAGTTCTGAAGCTTATCTTGCCCGCCAGGTGATTCCCGGAGAGTCCGGCACCCAGTGCCAGGCCGCCCATGAACAGAGCCACTATCAGCCCTATCTGTTCGAAGACGTGGCCGTAGATGCTCTGAAATGCAAAAATCAGAGTAAGCTCAAAAACCATCGATGAGAATCCGATCGCAAAAACCGAAAACCCGACCGCATAGTTTAAGTCTTTATGGCCGCCTCTTTTTCTTACTATAACGCGCAGAAGCAGCGCAGCCGCGGCCAGCGCGGCGGCAAGCGGGGCCGTCCACCACAGTCTTATGCGAAGCATTGCTGAGAGTATGTCGTGCAGACCGCCACCCGCTATGCGGTCGAGAAGTATAAGGGTGTGGAAATAGCCAATGGGACGAAAGTCGGAATTGATAAAAAATCGCCGGTCAACGGGCTCCAGGCCGGCTTCTTCTTCTTTTTGTTCTTCCAGCGTGCCGGGGAAAATGGGCCCGGTGTCCGGCGGCTCGTATGCGGCCCCGGGACGGCGGCCATGGTTGCGCAGTATCCAGTTTTTTCGTCGCACTACGCTGTCCTGCAGGAGCGTATGGAAGTGCCGCCGCGAGAATGCGGGGGATTCAACGCCGCGGCGCTCGTGTCGGTCGCCGAGCGTTTGGGCGTTTGGGGTGATCGTGCCGGGAATTTCTGAGGCGAAAAAAAGACATATGTCCTCGCCGGCGACCATGACATCGGCGAATATGTCGCGTAGCGTGTGGTAGAGGGTTGAGTTTCGGTTTACTATCGCCCTGTCTCTCAGCCCCGGCGTGGAGGTCAGAGCTATGGCCAATACGCCGCCGGGGGCCAGCCGGTCGGCGGCTTCAAGGAAAAACTCGCGAGTGTAAAAACGGTTAAGCACGGCCGTTGCGGGATCCGGCAAATCTATTATGATCAGATCGTATGTGCTGTCGGTGGTTTTGAGATGTCTTCGCCCGTCGGTAGTCAGCACTTTTGCCCTCGGGTCGCGAAGCGCTTTGCGCGTGGACTGGGGCAGGTATGGTTCGGCAACATCTATAAGGGTGCTGTCCAGTTCCACATAATCGATCGAAAGATCGCTGTAGCGAAGCATTTCACGAAGCATCCCGCGCATCCCGCCGCCTATGAGCAGAGCGCTGCGCGGCATGCTGTGCTGCGATACTGCCAGGTGGGCCAGTTGTGCCGCTTCAATTTCTTCCATGCCTGTGAGTTTGTCCTGCGGTCCGCCGGTTGAAAAAACCAGGTGATTGCTCTGGAAAAAGCTGTACTGTCCTCGTCGCGCTGCCACGTTGATGGTGCCGTATTTGGACTCGCGCGTCTCGATCAGCCTGCTGTCGGGGATTAGCCGCCGCCATTGTGCGCCGTATGCCCATCTGCCAGGTATGTGAATGAAAGGCAGGAGGATCGCCGTTAAAAACAGCATGCCGGCCAGCGCGCGGCGTGTGGCCGGCCGGGACTTCAGAAGCGGAAGGATACCGGCAGTCATTATTATGCCCATTATCGCTGATACCTGGAGGGGGGCGAGTAAATGCACGAGGCAGAGCGAAAACAGCAGTCCGCCGCTCATGTGTCCCGCGGCTTCTGCAACATAGGTTCGCGCCGCGCCAGACATATCATCGGCCAGGCGGTGTTCGCGCCATAGCCGTGCGAGGAGAACGAACTGTGCGCCCATAAGGGTGCATATCGGCGCCAGGAGCAGAAAGCAGGAAAGAGCGGTGTGGTAAAGCGACAGGTGAGTGCCCGGCACGGTGTCGAAGAACCCGCGGGATAAGCGCACCAGGATTATTGTCGCCGGCATGACGAAAACGGCGCCTGCTACGAGCAGAGCCATCGCCCGAGTGGGGTTGGAGGTGCGGTCGGCCGTCAGCGCTCCGGCCCAGCATCCAACGGCTTCCCATATCACCCAGAAGGCCAGTATAATGCCGAGCGTAAGTTCATTTCCGTGAAAGAGCATGAGCAGCTCGCGCAGCAGCAGCACCTGTCCGAGCTGATTGCCGATACCGAGCGCTATCACGGCGGTCAGAGGAGGAGGGATGGCACGTATAAAATTTCGCATGGCGAAAGATGTTGAGTGAAAGACCCCGATGTTTTTTTAAAAGTCGCTGTTGGATGCCGTTCCCTGCCCGGATCTTTGCAATGCTTCAAAACGGAAGGAAATTGCAAATACAAAACAACGCCTTTTAATCTGCGAAAATCTGCGTAATCTGAGGGCCGTTCAGATTGCCTGCATTTCTTTGTTCTTACATCCATTGATATCGACCCAGCCACCGGTTTTATGTGACCGGTATATGCCGAGAACTACATCGACCGCATGACGTGCGTCTTCTCCGCTCACGAAAGGCGCTCTTTCGTGGCGCACCGAATCCAGAAAGTCGGCTATCTGGGCCGGGTGCCCGGTTCCGTAATGAGCTTTGCTGCTTTCGCCTGGACCGGGGCCGGCGTCGCCCGAGAGTTCGCGCAGCACTGTTTCTTCGTCCTGCGTTTTTTCAAACTTCAGTTTCACCGGTTTTTTATCTCTTATTTCCACGGAGCCTGCGGACCCGTGGAGTGAAATTGTGGGTTCCCATTCAAGGTGTGACGAAGCGGTAGCCTCAATAGTGCCAAGGGCCCCGCATTTTAGCCTCAGGGCTGCTGCGGCGCAGTCTTCGGTCTCTATAACGCCCCCGTGCGTGATATTGGCATGTGCTCCGCACACTTGTTCCGCGCCGCCGACTATCCAGAGCAGTGCATCGATAAAATGAATCGACTGGTTGATAAGCAACGATCCGCCTTCCTGTGCCCACGTGCCCCGCCATTTGTCGCCTCTATAGTATTCATTGGTGCGCAGGCAGCGCATCTGCACGCTGGCGTTAAGCAGGGTTCCGAAAACCCCGCCGGCAACCAGGCGTCTAAGAGCGCGCAAAGCCGGGTCGAAGCGGTGCTGAAAAACTCCGCTGAAGACCAGTTCGGGGTTACGTGCGTGGGCGTCGCACATCTGATCCATGCCTTTTTTGGTGGCGCCGAGTGCTTTTTCACAGAGAACATGCTTGCCCGCATCAAGGGCGTCGATGACTATCGGCGTGTGTGAGGCGTGGTCGGTGCAGACCGAAACGCAGTCAAGTTCCGGGTCCTGTATCACCTGTCTGTAGTCAGTCGCGGTTTTTTCGATTGAATACTTGCGGGCGAGCGATCGTGCTTTTTTCTCAGCCAGGTCGCAGGCCCATTTGACTTCCACACCGTCGTTTTTAAGAAAATTTTCAGCATGTGTTGATGCTACCACGCCGCAACCTATCACGCCCACCTTGATCTTTCCGTTCATGAAAAAATTACCTTTTTTGTATACCGTTATTCGTTGATGATTACAACTTTTCCCATTGATCTCGTGAACTTGACACTTACGGTTCTGCTGCTTCGGTCTTTCAGTTGAATCACGGCGTTATCGGCCCATCCGTCGGGAAAAAACCGTATTTCAAGGGTATCGGCGACATCTGCGTCTTCCAGTTTTGCTTTGGTAAAACTTACGTCTTCAGGGAGGCTGTATGTTTTTTCGAAGCCGGGGCGGTCTTCGTCTTCTTGCGCCTCTTCAATTGCCGGTTTGGTAACATAGTAGTTTCCTTCCTGCAGGTCTATCACAAAAGTATGTGGCTGTCTGGTCGTTGCAGCGAGGTTCCCGGCATGTTCACCCAGCACGGCAAGCCTTTTTACCGCCGAATCGATCCCCCGCCCGCTCATGCCGTCGATAAGCCGCGGGCCGATGAGGGCGGCTGCGATGGAGATTATGACGACCACCAGGGCCAGTTCGATCAAAGTAAACTGGCCGGCTGGACTTGGGTGCTTCGAGCGTGATTTTTGCATATCAATCCAGTTCCCAGCTACGGATCTCGGCGTCGTGTCCGCTGCCCCCCCTTTCACCGTCCCGGCCAAAAGAGAGCAAATCGTAAGGGCGTCCACCTCCGCCGGGGCTGCGGTAGATATATTCACGTCCCCATGGGTCTCTGGGCACGCGGCCGTGCTGGAGATATCCGCCTTCGCGCCAGTTGTCAAGTCCGGGATTTGAAACCAGCGCCTCAAGTCCTTCGCTGGTGGTGGGAGGGCGGCCGATATCCATCTGGAACATTCCGATCGCAGTTTCAATATTACTGATCTGTGATTTTGCGTTTATGCGCCGGGCTTCTTCCGGGCGGTCAAGTATGCGCGGCATGACCAGTGTGGCCAGAATGCCCAGGATAATTACAACCACCATCACTTCGATCAGCGTGAATGAGCGACATGCGAGTGTGCCTGATTTTGTTTTAATTCGCACCTTAATGCCTCCTGACTGAAAAGAGTGGGCAAACGTAAGACTGCGAGTAAGTATCTAATCTTTACAAGGCTTCGTTTGAAAAAGAATTAAAGTTTAGTATACCTTTGCCGGTGAAAAATGTCAAACACCCCTTTTGCTTTTTTGAAAATAAACAGGCATTTGCAATTGCCTGTTTATTCAAACATAATACTTTCCACCCTGGATTCACATATCCTGATCTCCGAGAAAAAGCCATGAGACCTTTTTTTGCTTTTCGGGGCTTATTCAGAAAGATCGCCAATATCAAACGAACCCCGTTGGCTCACGATAAATCGGTATCGATATCGCTATCGGGATCGGGATCGTTCTTTGTGCTTTCCAGGTTTTTTCAAAATCGCTCATAATCGGATTTATAAGGAAATATCCTAATCATGAATGCTGATGCACATCTAAGAGATCTAATTAACGGCTTAACAGTTTCCGCTCAGGCCGGTTCAATTTGGCGAAATTCTCGCCTGCCTTCTTCAGCCCGGCCAGTGGGATATGTTCATTGTGCAGACAAGACTCGCGTGCCTGTGCTCAGGGAAACCGACATTCTTATAGTGGGATCGAGCTTACAGGGCTGTTTTCTGGCAAAAAGGCTTGCAGCTGGAGGTTTCGACACTACACTCGTCTCACAGGACACCTCGCTGCCGCGTGAAATGGCGATGTCACTGCGTCCGTGGGCGAAATCGGAAGATCTGAAAAATGCTCCCGAAGACGTGCGCAATTTTCTGGTATCTTGCAAAAAAGACATCGCAGATGATGAAGTCATTTTCAATATGGTAGCTTTATCCACCGGGTTGGAAGACCTCGTTCTTGATGCAGAAGCCGCTCTTTTCTACGACCTTCAGCCATGCGGAGTCAGGGGTGGCGGATCGGCGATCAATGAAGTTCTTTTTGCGGGCAAATGTGGTCTTGTGGCAATAAAGGCAAAGGCTGTTGTTGACTGCACGTTTGATGGTCGCCTGAGCGAATTGGCCGGAATTACTCTGAAGAATAGAAATTCTGCAGAGAAGAGTGTGATGGCCCGATATTCTATGCTGTGCAAACATCCACCCCGCAAGAAGATACTGTGTATGGACGGCGATTCTGAACGAATCGAAACAAGGGGGCTGTTGCACGGAAATTTTATCGAATTTTGCGCACGGCTGCCTGCAGCAAATAATCTTTGGGACGATTCGTTTTACGGGCTGGAAATGAGACGCCTGGCTGCTGAGGCCGGGCAATACTGGAAAATTTCCGGATTGTGGCCGGAAGCTAAATTTGTTCGCGGCGCCGATATTGTAACGATTGATGCAATCAAAAGCATTAACGGCAGGAAAAGCAACGGTTCGCAGATAATCGACGCTTGCAGGCCGTCTGGAATAGAAAACCTGCTCCTTTGCAGTCCATGTGCCGATATTTCGGATGCAGACGCTAATCGCATGGTAGAGAGATGTGTGGAGGCCCCTTTGATTGATGCAATAGAAGCAATTTGCTGGAACAAGTTCCTTCACGCTGGAACACGCTCTGGGGGGCACTTGCGAGTTTCGCAAAATAATAAAGGAGATAATACGGAGGCGTTTAACGCGGCGGAAGCTCGTTTTGAAGAGCGCAAGCCGATTTATTGCACCGATGAATATGTAACAATTGCCGGCAAACGGCTGCCGGTGGTGGCCGAGTGTGACGCGCTGATCGTGGGGGGCGGAACCAGTGGTGTTCCGGCCGCAATCGTCACGGCGTCGTATGGGATCAATACAATTTTGGTAGAAAAGTACGGTGATGTTGGAGGAACTCATACTATCGGAGGGGTGCCGAAGTACTGGTTCGGTCGGGAGACCGATTTTTGCAACCGTCTCGACGCCGCTGCTATTTCACTGATGGAGAAAACCGGTATGCCGAAATGCATAGGGCTGCTTAATGTTCTCCTCCAGTCGGGCGTCCGGGTGTTGCGTGGGGCTGCAGTCGGGGCGGTGATGGAGAACGATACAGTAACGGGCATTGTATTGAGTGCCCGTTCCGGTCTCGGCGTTATTATGGCAAAACATGTCATCGACGCTACTGGAGACGGCGACCTGGTCGCGCGTGCGGGTGGCCGTTACTATTATGGTACCGGCCGTGACGCTATGACTTTGTGGGCAAGTTTTTCACATTTCAGAGGTGTCGATCCAGAGGCTGCAAGACATTTTGATTGTGCATACGATATTCGTGACCCGTTCGATATGACGCGAGCAATTATTTCATCCCGCAGACGGGGCAGAGGGCGTGACGAGGATGGGCATCCTGTGTTTTACCTGACCCCACGTGAATCCCGTCATATATTGGGAAGGACTACGGTTACATATCGCGGTATCCTGGCACGGTGTCGTTATGACGACGTTGTGCTCGTTGCCGTTTCCAATTTCGATATAAAGGGCATAGCAGATTCCGATCTGGTATTTTCGGGATATGTTGAGTGGGAGTACTGCCGCACTTTTCCGGCCGAAATACCGTATCGTGCGCTTTTACCGCGTGACATGGAAGGTGTTATTGTAACGGGCAAAGCTTATTCCTGCACGCATGATGCCCTTTCTCTTGCACGAATGCAGCGTGATATGATGGCTATGGGAGCAGTCGCGGGGGCGGCCTGTTTCCTGGCCGGAGATCGCCAAAGGTTCTCGGATGTAGACGTAAAAAAACTACAGCGGGAACTCAGGTATCTGGGGGTGCTGAAAGATGAAGATCTGGACGAATGTAACCGTGAAGCCTTTCGCGATCTGCCCCCGCAGAACATACCCCCTGAAGAAATAAATCGGCTTATTCAGGAAATCTCTGCGGGAGAAGAGGTCCCTCTGGAAAGAAAGATAGATATACTTATGCATCCCGATCAGACAATACCGCTATTGAAGGAGAACCTTGCTGCCGCAAATGGCTCCGGTCTTATCGAAACGGCAAAGGCTCTTTGCTTTTTAAAGGACGCTGCGGGCTCCGACGTTTTGCTGTCCGAACTCTCAAATCGGCTGTCGTCAGATAAGTTGCCGGAACTGGAGCATAACCGACACGCCATGCCGGATCACGGCTGGGCGCCCTCCGGAACAGATCTCGTATTTTTGCTGGCGCGCATACGGGATAAACGTGTAATCCCCCATTTAAAGCGAATAGCCGATAAGGTACGTATAAATCCCGATTGTTCTGATTATATGTTCTGCTGGGTTCATACGGTATGCCTTGCGGCCGAATTTCTTGCTGACCCCGACTGTGCTGAAGCCCTGGGTACCCTGGCCAATAAGCCGGGGCTCAGGTCCCGCGATATTCCCTTCGGAAACGATCCGAGAATGACGGTAAATCCGGTTGCCGATCGTTACGCCTATCTCGAATACTGTATAGGCAGGGCGCTGATGCGGTGCGGTTCCAGGCGCGGGCACGATATCCTCGAACGGTACAGAAATGACATGCGCGGCGTCCTTGCACGCAGCGCCGCCTACTTTTTTAAAAAAAAGTAGGACAAAAAACTTAACTTTTTTTACGACAGAGTTTTTTGCTAAGTTTTTTTCCAAAAAAGCGTCTGCGCTCGATTTTCTTCGCATCTGCACCGCCTGCCTGCTGCAGGCAGGCTGGGAAACGCGTGAAATATGCGGGAAAACGCGATTGGCCCATGCGGCTACAGTGTTTTATATCTCAAGAATTACGCTTTGCTTTTTCAGCCCGGCCTGCAGTATGGAAACTTTTAGCTCTGCGACTCCGCATCGTTCTTTCACCGCAATAGCCGCCGCGGTGCCTGCCGCCTGTCCCGTTACGACGCACGCTGGTATTGCGCGAGTTATGTCCCACATCCGGTTTGTCACCGAAATACACCGTCCGGCTGCAAGCAGATTGGGAGTTTTCGTGCCCCTGAGACATCGGTAAGGCAGCGCATGAATCGGGCCCGACCTGCGCCAGTCGCCGGTCAGCCCTGCGGTGTCGGGAAACTTTTGAAGCTCCTTATTCTCATCCAGTTCGAAGGGACCGCTAAGACGTCTCGTCATCCTGAATTGCGGAATTACCGGCAATATCAAAGGATAATTCTTGTCATTAAGCTTGCCGTCACTTTTTAGTTTGCCGAGGATCAGTTTTCTTGAGTCGATGTTCATCCGGGTCACGTCGCGCCAGTCGTCGCCCGCATAGGTGGCCGGATCTTCAGTCGGGGTGCTGTAGAGAGGATCGTGGAGCTGGTTAAAAATATTTTTCCGCCCGTTACATGAAAAAAACCATCCGCTTTTTCTGTTGCTGTCAAGCGAAACCGTTTTTTCCCCGGCGTCGAAGGCCACGTCCGCATCGCCGGTGGCGTCAACCACCACACCGCATCTTAGCGCCATCCTGCCGCTTTTATTCTCCACTATCAGCGCCTCGATGCAGCTTTCATGGTCTTTTTTAATTCCGCAGTATCTTGAATCGTAAATAATCTCAACGCCGCAGTCGAGAACAAATTCTTCCAGCGCGAGCATAAAGGACGCCGGGTTAAATGCTGCGCTGTATCGCCTGCGACGTCGATTTTCGCGGACGCCCCCGTCCTTCCAGCAGGGCGGTATTTCCCCGGGTCCGTATTTAAGCGAAAGATGGAGGAACTCTTCGCCCAGTCCGGAAATGACCTTGTTGCCGCGTCCGTCGCAGAGAGGCAAGTAAATGGCTATAAGACCAAGCGTTGCAAGGCCGCCGAGCGCGTTTTCTTTTTCAACCAGGCACGTGTTGGCTCCGTTTCGGGCGGCGGCAACGGCTGCGGCGGCGCCCGCGACGCCGCCGCCCACTACAGCCACGTCCCAGGCGCCGGTCACTGACGTATGGCGCTGCTGTTCGGTGATAAACTCATCGCGTTCCGGCTTTTTTTCCCCATCGGATCTTTTACCTGTTTTTTCTGAATTCATCTGACTTGTAATTCCTTAATTTCCCGCACATTTCATTCCAACTTTTTCCGGCCGGGCACTGAACTGAACCGGTGATTATACAGGATTATAATACGGCTTACAATTTCCATCCTCGTTTCTGAAACCCCCGGCGATTTGCATGTACTTTGCAGCAGAGTTTTTTTTCATTATAATGCTTTCGTTGTTTTAACGACTGAAGATACTCTAACCCGTGAGGCAAAGTTAAATGGCAAAAGAAGGCAAAACGGCAAACGACGTTCTCGATAAGGATGACCTGATCGTAATAAGCGGAGCGGGGGGGTTTATTGCCGGTGCACTGGCGAGGGACCTGAAGGAGCGGGGTTTCAGAAAAATTCGTGCAATTGATAAAAAACCGGTGCCGGAGTGGTATCAGGTTGTGCCGGGTGTAGAGAGCCTCTGCATGGATCTGAGTAAAAAAGAAAACGCCATAGAAGCTTGCAAGGGGGCCACAGAGGTGTATAACCTTGCAGCCGATATGGGCGGTATGGGTTTTATCGAACGTTTCAGGATCGAGTGCCTGCGCAGCGTACTTATCAACACGCACATGATAGAGGCCGCGTACAGGGCCGGCGCGGAGAGATATTTTTTCTCTTCTTCGGCCTGCGCCTATAATGTGGAGCTGCAGAATGATCCTCAAGTACGCGCATTGAAAGAATCAGACGCTTACCCCGCAATGGCCGAGCGTGGATACGGGTGGGAAAAACTTTTCTCCGAGATGGTATGTGAGGAATACTGGCACGAGCGCGGGCTCAGTACTGCCATAGCGCGGTTCCATAACGTTTACGGGCCATACGGCAGCTGGGATGGCGGGCGCGAAAAGGCGCCGGCCGCGATATGCCGGAAGGTTATAGAGGCGAAAGACAGCGGCGATATGAAAATCAATATATGGGGCAGTGGTGAGCAGACACGCAGCTTTATGTACATAGATGAGTGCATAAAAGGGATAGATATGATAATGCATTGTGATGATTTGATCGCCACTCCAATCAATCTGGGTTCCAGTGAACTGGTTTCGATAAATGAGCTGGTTTCATATGCGGAAGAGATCGGCGGGGTCGAGCTGGAGCGGGAATACGATCTTGACGCTCCGCAGGGCGTGGCCGGCCGCAACAGTGATAATACTTTCATAAAGAAGACGCTGGACTGGGAGCCTTCAAAGCCGCTTAAGGAAGGTCTTGCCGAAACTTACAGGTGGATAGAGCAGCAGTACCACGATCGGAAATCAGGCAAGCGCACAGTTAGTTGATAGTGCTGCGGCATTCTCTGTACGTAATCCCATAGTGAATCACGTGTGTTTGCGCGTATAATCGTAGGGGCGAAAAAAATCTTTCGCTTTTTCCCGGGATTCGGAGAACATTTTAACGTTTGGGCGAAAGATGTTTCGCACCTACGGGCTGATTTGAAACGTGGTTTACTGAGTATATGCCTCTGTACTGTCAAAAGCCATACAAAAACATCCGGGGGG
>PWZK01000071.1 GCA_003567495.1 Candidatus Brocadiaceae bacterium | reverse complement strand
TTTGGTATTATGGCGACATAATCCACGCCGTAGCTCTCAGGCAGCCGGTTGTTTTCACCGTTCGAAGACGCATCATCCATGTCTTCCGCGGCGTAGAGATGAGCGCTCATCTTTTTTTCATAGACTTCGTCCTTATCTTTTCGTTCGGGTTCGTCCATTGCTTTTCTCCGTTTTTCACTGAAAAAGCGGCATACGTTTTGAAACCGCCACCACGCCGCCCTCACTTATAGTGAAGTGCTGTGCATCGCATCGCCTGTCAAAGCCCAGACGTGTTCCCGACGGTATGGAATTATATTTATCCACTATGGCCCTGTTTATACTGACGTTCCTGCCTATTTTCACGCCCGATAGGATGACGGATTCTTTTATGCACGACCCAGGCCCTATATGAACACCGGGGCCGATTACCGAATCTGTAACCAGTGAATCCCTTACCTCCACTCCGCTGCCTATAAGACTGTTGCATATCCGGACGGCGGGCTCGCCGGCATCATTATACTCATTACACACGATATTCAGAGGCGTTGACCTGGACACATATGACCTGAACGGCCAGTTACTGCTGTAAAGGCCAAGCGGCTCGGTACATGAATCGGACGTGCGCAGCGTGGCGATTTCGAGATTCGCATGCAAGTAGGCATCCAGCGTGCCGATATCCCGCCAGTACAGCAGCCTGCCTTTTTTTTTGTCCCAGAACCGATAGGCCATAACACGGTCACCAGATGCAATCATGTCCGGTATTACATCCCTTCCGAAATCATGCAACGTCCTTTGTTTGGAATCCTCAATTACACGCCGCACCAGTGATTCCGTTTTGAACACATACACGCCCATCGAGCAGAGCGCAAACTCCGCACCCCCGGACCTGAACGACGGCGGCAGTGCTGTGGCGGCTGGATTTTCCGGTTTTTCCGCGAACTCACTTACCACCCCCTCGCCGTCGGCTCTGAGCACGCCCAGATGGCCGGCACTCTCCACGGGGGTCGGCATACATGCGATGGTCAAATCGGCGTCGTGTTTTATATGGTAGCCAATCAGCCGGGAATAATCCATACCATACACATGGTCCCCGCTCAGCACCAGGACGTACTCGGGCTGCTCCTTCTGGAGCGTATAAATATTCTGATATATAGCATCCGCAGTCCCCAAATACCAGGTAGAAGCCAGGCGCATCTGGGGTGGGTTAACCTCAATATACTCGCCGAGCTCCGGGTTGAATATGTTCCAGCCCAACCGAACGTGACGGTTCAGCGAATCGCTCTTGTATTGTGTGAGAACATGCACCCGGCGAATGCCGCTGTTGAGACAATTGCTTAGCGTAAAGTCTATCAACCTCAGACTGCCTGCAAACGGCACGGCGGGCTTGGCCCTGTCGCGGGTAAGAGGGTAGAGCCGCTCCCCCTCGCCGCCCGCCAGAACCATGGCTATGGTATTTCTGATAGCAGATGCCAGGTCATTCATAAATCAGGTGCTATAAACGTTAAAAGTAGCGTATATATTCAGTAAACCCCGTCGGCTCACGGTAAACCGTGATCGGGATCGATTTAGGGATGTTTAAGCAAAAAACGGAATTCAGACGTTAAATATCCCCTTCAGGGGAAATCCCACGTCGATTGTCCTTTCTAAGGACCTACGCGCCGACCTCTCATACCAGCATATGATCCGGACGGTGACGCCCGGGTGTCAGTTTTCGGCCTCCCCCGCGCCGCCCGCTAGCACTCTTGCCATTGATTCTTTCAGCTCGGTCAGGTCACCGGACTTTACGATATAATCTTCCGCGGCCCAGGTAACAAAATTATCACGATACTGGCTGTAGCCTGTGTTTATAATAACTGGAATATTTTTCCCTGCGCCCTGAATCTTCGACATCGCTTCAAGGCCATCCATTTTTTCAGGGAGATTAATATCCATAACCACAACATCGGGTTCGTGCTCGAGCGCCATTCTGATCGCCTCTTTCCCATCACTGGCTATCAGTACATCGTAGCCGTCCGCCTCAAACTCACTGCGGTAGAGAAGACATACGTTATCTTCATCCTCAACGAACAGGATACTTGCCATATCCGCCCTCCCACACAATAGCGTTCACCCGGAGGGTATATATTCAGGGAGTACCCACCAGGCCTGATATGTATTCTACACCATAATCGGAAAGATTACCACCTTTTTAAAAAATGTTCCCGCTCGCTAAAAGGTCTTGTCCCGCCATTCGATCAGATCTTCCGCCTGTTCCGGAGATTGTAACCCAGACACTCTGATCGCAGTTCCGGATGGGTCCAGCTCCCGGGCCAGCTGTTTGAACTCACCGGCCGGGCTCTCAATAAATAACGGCACTTCGTGCTGCTGCAGCATGTGCAGCATCGGCAGCATCTCCAGAGCTGACGGGGTCGCTGCGCCGGGCGTATACTGGACTGCCGTTATATGCGGGTCCTTTGCAAGAGCTTCGGCGTGACGTGCGGGCCCCCGGCCGTCGAGGTGAAACACGCAAAGTCCGGCGCGTTGCGCCTGATCACTAAGGGACGGCAAACAAAACCTGCCAAAATCCTTCGGCCCGATAAGAGCATTGAAATCGCATGTCGGAACAGTAAACGGTGAGTCCGCCCAGCACGTAACCCACTGGGTAACCCCCGCGCCGGCATCCAGCACGATATCGTACATCCGGCTGAATACCGCCTCCCAGACATCTACCAAATGAGATGCAGCTGACAAAACCGCTTCGCCGTGTTCGTAGAGATCTATACAGAGTTTTTCCTGTCCTCTTAAGACCATCAGAACATCAATGGCTCCGCTAAGATCCGGGAGACATACAACATATTCTCCCGCAGCATCTTCAGCCACCACCTTCAGAAGGCGCAACACTCTCTGTAACCAGGCATTGCCTTCGCTTAGAGTCAGGGCCGGTGGATTCTCCCAAGATTCAATAACCGGGTCCTGCCACGAAGTATTCTCCGCGCAAGCAAAATGCAGGGGCGCCCCCAGAAAAGCTCCAATCGCTACTGGGCCAATGTCAACTCTCAAGTTGGGCAGCGCCTCTGCGAAATAGTGGGTGTGTTCAACTTGCTTGCGCCGCACGGCCAGCCATTCTTCAGGAAGCGCAAGCAGGTCGAAAGCCTTATCCCGGCGAATTTTTTTGTTTTCATCGGCAACCTCGGCTACCATAAGGGGACGATCGCCCCTGAAATTCCACCAATCGTTCCACCGCCGGGCTACTACAGGGAACTCCGGACAATACTTGAGGGGTTCGCTCTGATTTTTCCCCAATGAACCCTGCCAAAACTTTTTTCTCGCTTCAATGCTATCTTTTACATCCGTCATATTTACCTTTCTCTATGAAATTAAACCTTAAACTATACACGTTTCGGCAACATTACATAAAAAGAAGCCCCCTTTCCCAGCGTGCTGTCGACGGTGATCGAACCGCCGTGTTCGACCACGATTTTTCGGCATATGGCCAGCCCCAGCCCGCTGCCGCCCTTCCTGGTGGTAAAAAACGGTGCAAAAACCGCTTCCAGTGTATCATCGTCCATACCCTGACCGGAGTCCGAAACGGAAACCACAACCTTTTCATCCATCTGATAAGTGCCGATAAACAGTGACTTTTCCGGTGCATATTCCAATGCATCAAGGGCGTTTTGAACGAGATTTATAACCACCTGCTTGATCCGCGCCTCATCTGCATAAATTTGCGGCAGCTCTTTATCGAGATTCAGCTGAAATCTGATGGACTTTTCCTCAAATACCCCGGCGTACTCCTGCAAAACACCTTTCAGCAATTCGTTCATGTTGAGCCGTGTTTTTTCAAGCCGTACCGGCCGGCTGAAATCCAGCGCGTCGTTGAGCACGCCCTCCAGCCTCAAAGCCTCCCCATAGATTATAGCGGCGCTGCGTTTGACCAGCTCGGGATTTTCAAAGTTGCGCTCGATGGATTTAGCAAATCCGCCGACGGTGGTGAGCGGATTGCGTATCTCGTGTGCCATATGTGCCGCCATGCGCCCCACGCTGGCAAGTCTTTCGGCCTCCACGAGCCGCCCCTGCGTCTTCTCAAGTTCTTCCATCTGGTCACGGAGCTTTCGGTAGTCAAATGCGTTATTTATCGCAAGAGACGCATGCCCCGTGAATTCTTCCAAAAGCAGCACCTGGTCCGTTCGAATCGGATCGCAGGAGAATTTATTGTCCGCAAGTATCGCCCCGATTGCCCTGCCCCTCGCCACCAGCGGCGAGACCACGAATTCCCGGAGCCCGAGAAGACGGGCAAGATCGTCGTCAGCTCTTTTATCTTCCTCGGCATCCCTCACGAGGTTAGTCCTCAGCTCCCTTATTGAATCCGCCACGACGCTCGACCCATCTTCCAAAGCGACGCGGAAGGAGCTTATTTTTTTTGAGAGTTCCATGTCGCTTTCGGCAAGCTCGCTTCTGTCGAGGAGTTCTTCAAGACTGCCGACACTTTGAGAAACTTCGCGCCATATCCGTTTCGCCCCTTCCCCGGAGACCGGCCCTACGGCCATACTCCCCTCTATAAGTCCGCTCTCGTCGTTAAGCAAAAATAGAAATGCCCGGTTAAACCCAAGAGCATGTCCGGCGGTCACGCACGTAAGCACCAGATGCTGCACCCTCTGCGGGTCGAGCGATCTTGTAAGAGCGCGCGTAAGTTCGTTTATAACGCTCAGGTGCTCTTTACGCCTGCGTTCTTCCGTCACGTCGAGCGTCAAAACAAGGTACTGTTTACGCCCCAATTCAAGAGGCGTGGCGCGGTGATGGAAAAAGCGCCAGTTGCCGTCGCTGCCCGTTCTGCCGGACTCAAAGCTCTGAGTCTCGCCGGTCTCGACAACCTTCCCGAGCGCACATTTCTCGCATCGCAGCCTCTCACAGCGGTAAATCTCGCTGCACTTGCGTCCTTTAAGCTCCCCGACTGAAGCGCCATACCATTGCAGGAGTGTGTTGTTTGCCCACTGCAGCCGTTTTTCCCGATCAAAGAGGGCCAGCCCGGCACCCATCGTATCGAGCACGAGGTTCAACATGTTTTTCTCGCGCCTGAGCGCTTCTTCAGCCTCACGCCTCTCGGTAACGTCCAGCAAGCATACCGTAAAACCATCGTGCCGCCCGCGTCCGGTAAACACCGGCAGGATTATCTGATGCAGGATGCGGGGGGAGCCGTCTTTATGAATAAAAACGGCCTCTTCCATGACATGACCATCCGAGAGCGCACGCTCCATATCGCTCACGGACGGGTCACTGCAAAAGTCAGCGAGACAACAGTTACCCTCTACCTCCTTCGGACCGTAGCCCAGAATGCTGCGACAACTCCGGCTCCAGTACCGCACCAACCCCGCCGCATCCACCCCCACGATCCCCACTGGCCCGCTGCGCAGCAGGGCGGAAAGACGACGGTAGAACTGCATCAGTTCGTCAATATGCTCAAAAACACCGCGAACCGGGGCAGCACCGCCCGGCTCGCTGTCGCCATGCCTGTTCATTGACGGTGCCTCGTATTTATGGAACCATCTGTAATTTTTCCCGGAAAAAATCCAGATATTCGCTCGCGCTCCTGTCCCACGACCAGTCCTCCCTCATACCGTTTTGCATCATCCGCCGCCACATATCTGAGTTTTTATTATAGACATTCAGCGCCTTGTTCAATGCTTCCACCATGTCCTTAGCACTGTCGGGTTTAAAAACAAACCCCGTAGCCTTTTCACCGTGATTCGCATAACCTTTGACAGTATCGGCAAGCCCGCCGGTATCGGACACAAGCGGCACCGTGCCGTATTTCATGCTGAAAAGCTGATTCAGCCCGCACGGCTCGTATCTGCTGGGCATGAGGAACATGTCAGCGCCTGCTTCGATAAGATGTGCCGTCTTCTCGTCGAAATCCACTTTCACGGCGAATTTTTCGGGATATTTGCCGGCAGCCCGGGCAAGCTTTTTCCGCAACTGCGGATCGCCCTCGCCCAGAAGCACCATCTGCAAACCACTTTTCATGATTCCTTCGAGCTGCTCCAACACGAGATCGTAACCTTTCTGATGGACGAGGCGGCCTATCATACCTACAAGGGGCGTTTCATCTTCAACCGGCAGAGCGAAACGCTTCTGCAGTTCAGCCTTGCAAAGGCTTTTGCCGCCGGGATCTTCAGCGGAAAAATTCGCAGGTATCATCTCGTCGGTCTCCGGATTCCAGACCGCATAATCAACACCGTTGACTATGCCGCGCAGGTCGTCGCTGCGCTCGCGAATGATCCCTTCCATTTTCATCCCGAAAGCCTCGGTCTGAATCTCGCGTGCATACTGCTTGCTGACGGTAGTGATGCCGTCGGCGTTCACCAGCCCGGCTTTGAGCAGACACAGGTTTCCGAAAAACTCGAGCTGGTGCCAGTTAAACAGCTCATGCGGCAGGCCGGTAAAGCGCATGTCCCAGCGAGCGAAAATCCCCGGGAAGGCGATATTATGCACCGTAAAAACCGAAATAACACCGGCAAACTCCTCCGCGTATAAATGTTTGTGATACGCTGGCACAAGCCCGGCCTGCCAGTCATGGGAATGCAGCACGTCGGCCTCAAGCCCGAGCTGCATATATGCGGCAACGGCGCCTCTGCTCAGAAAAATAAAACGTTCGCTGTTATCACGATAATCCTCACCCGTCTTCGGGTCCACATACAGACCAGATCGATCGAAAAAATAGTCGTTTTCCAAAAAATACACGGTCACGTCCGAGCCCGGCAGCCGCCCCTTTACCAGCCCGGCAACTTCTTCCCCGTCGTTCATTGGCACCCTCAAGATACCCTCTCCGGCGTCCTCCAGTTTCAGCCCAACTCTCCCGGCGCTCTCCCTTACCTGTCGGTACAGGGGCGTAATTACGGTGGATTGATGGCCCGCCTTTTCATAAGCGACCGGCAAAGCGCCCGCAACATCGCCAAGCCCGCCTGTTTTTGAAAAAGGAGCGACCTCACTACTGATAGTAACTATATGCATTGCCTGCCCCCGATAGATTCACTTTCTTTTTATCGCCAACTGTTATATTATAATCATGTATATTATAATCATGAAGCCGGCAAATAACAAAACACCATGTGCCGACGGTGCGATATATTGCAGCCTATGGCAAAATTTGTGGTGCGGGCTTCCAGCCTGCACGTAAAAAAACAGGCAAGATGCATGCACGTAAAAAAACAGGCAAGATGCCCGCACCACAATGTGGTGCGGGCTTCCAGCATGCACGTAAAAAAGCAGGCAAGATGCCTGCACCACAATGTGGTCTCGAAATTTGTGGTGCGGGCTTCCAGCCTGCACGTAAAAAAGCAGGCAAGATGCATGCACCACAATGCGGTTTCTGCGCCAACGGCAAACAACTCCATTTTTTGCGTATATCGACAATTTGTTGTCGATGTTGCGACATTAAGCACCTATCAGTCCAATCACAACTCACAAAAAAACGAATACAGCCCCGAAAACCGGCGGGGTTCACCGAGGATTTAAAGATACTGATGCCTTCATACACAGACACCCATGCGCATCTTGACCTGCCCGCATTTGAAGCGGATATCGAATCCGTGCTGAAAAATGCCACGGAATCCGGTGTTGTGAACATAGTATGCGTGGGCACAAGCATCGGTTCCACCCGGCGCTGTCTCGAGCTGTGCGAGCGTTTTCCCGAACTTTTAACCGCCACCGCAGGCATACATCCCAATCATTGTGCAGATGCCGGAGGATCGGCCATCGAACAGCTGAAAGATCTGGCCGGCCGCACCCGGGTCGTGGCGATCGGCGAGACGGGGCTGGATTATCACCACACCTACAGCGACCACAAGCTGCAAAAGGAATTTTTCCGCCGTCATATAGAACTTGCCCTTGACCTCGGCAAACCACTGATAATACACGGGCGGCGCGCAGACGAAGAAATTCTGAATATACTCGACGATTATTCGCCCCCACCGGCGGGCATAAGACACTGCTTCGACAGTTCGGCGCAGATAGCTTCCGGATACGTGGAAAGGGGTTTTCACGTGGCCTTCGGCGGCCTTATAACGAAACCCGGCCACAAAAAATTAAAAAAGGCCGCTGCATTGGTGCCCGATGAAAAGCTGCTTATAGAGACGGACAGTCCATACTTAACCCCGGTCGGCGCTGCACCCGGACGAAACCAACCGGCATACATCACTCACGTGGCGTCCACTTTGGCACTACTGCGAGATGTTGAAAAGGAGCACATAGCTGAAATTACAACGCAAAACGCCGAAAAGCTCGTACTGGCCCAAAATGTTTAACCGCTGGAAGCAATGTAATAATCAACAAATGCCGTGTTCATAGCGTCCATACGGTCCATAAAAATGCCATATTTACGAACACAAATAAAACACGACCTGCGCGCCCGGCTGTCAAGTGACAGGGACGCTGTGCTCAGAAGAAAGGGTATGCGTGGCGTTTACGACAGCGAAACTTTCAAGCCGGAGGATTTCGAAAGCATCGCATGGCAAATCGACACGCTGATGGACGCAGGCACGCTCCTGAAAGACGGCGGCGCTACAAAAGTGGCTAAAATAACCAGGCACGGACGCAGCTACGTAATAAAACGCTACAACTGGCGCGGATGGCGCAAGGGTATCCGTTACATGCTCAAAGGATCGCGCGCAAGGCGAGTGTGGTTCTACGGCCACCTGCTGCCGGAGGCGGGCGTCCATACCCCTCAGCCCGTCGGATGGCTGGAAAAAAGCAAAAACGCCATGGTGCGCAAATCATATATAATACACGAATACGTGCCCGGGGTCAGGCTGCACGATTACCTCTGTGACGGGCGCCGGACCCGGCATGAGTGCGTCGCCGTACTCAAAAAAATGCGGGAAGTCTTTGAAAATATGCACTCGCACCGGATTACACACGGCGACATGAAACGCTCAAACGTGCTCGTAGCAGGGAATGAAATATGCCTGATAGACCTCGACGCCGTCGCGCTGAACCGGTCAAAACTCGTCCACAGACTAAAAAGGCGAAGAGACATCAAACGATTTGCCGAGCGAATGCACGCCGATGATACTCCACCCCATATCCGCCGTCTATGCAGACAAATGCTGCTGGACCATCTGAAACAAAACTGATTTTTTGAGGTAATGAAAGCTGACAAACCAAACACCATCAAAAGAAACTTTCCGTAAAAAAACCGTGCTGGTCACGGGCGGCGCCGGATTCCTGGGCTCTCACCTCTGCAAAAGACTGATCGCCGGTGGCTGCGAGGTGATATGCGCCGACAATTTCTACACCGGCAGCAAACATAACGTGCGGGAGCTGCTTGGGAATCCGGATTTCGAAATAATAAGACACGACATAAACTTCCCGCTCTACGTGGAAGTGGATGAAATATACAACCTGGCCTGTCCCGCCTCCCCCGTGCATTATCAGCTTGACCCCGTCCAGACGACGAAAACGTCCGTGCAGGGCGCCATAAACATGCTCGGGCTCGCCAAGCGGCTCGGAGCAAGGATACTTCAGGCTTCGACAAGCGAGGTTTACGGCGACCCGGAGATGCACCCGCAGCCCGAGAGCTATTGCGGCAGGGTAAGCCCGATCGGGCCGAGGGCATGCTACGACGAGGGCAAGCGCTGCGCGGAAACGCTTTTTTTTGACTACCACCGCATGCATGGCCTCGATATAAAAGTGGCACGCATATTCAACACCTACGGCCCGAATATGCACCCGGAAGACGGGCGAGTGGTATCTAATTTCATAATCCAGGCGCTTCGCGGGGAGGCGGTAACGATTTTCGGCGACGGCACGCAGACCCGCTCTTTCTGTTTTGTGAGCGACATGGTCGAGGGGCTGGTGCGTCTGATGGGAAGCCCGAAAAATTTTACCGGCCCGGTCAATCTCGGCAATCCGGCTGAAATAACAATTAAAAGACTGGCCGAACAAGTAATCGACCTGACCGGATCATCTTCCGAGCTGGTTTTTAAACCGCTGCCGCAGGACGACCCGGTGCGGCGCCGTCCGGATATCACGCTCGCAAAAGAAAAACTGGACTGGAAACCGTCCGTTACGCTGCAGGAGGGACTGAAACGAACTATCGAATACTTCGGCGGGCATCCCAACGGGACAGGACAATGTCCACGGGCCTGATGGACGGCATGGACAATATGGACGTAATGGACTCCCGCTGCAATTAACTGCCCGGATGCCCGAACTGTATTCGATGGAAGCGGGCGTACTCCCCCTCTCGCTTTAAAAGCTCGCTGTGCGTGCCTGTCTCGACCACTTCCCCGGCCTTAAGCACCACTATCTTGTCCACAAATCTGACCGTGGACAGGCGATGTGCGATGACAAAGACCGTTCTGTCCTCAAGCAGCCTGGTGATGGCCTCCTGCACCATGCGTTCGCTGTCGCTATCGAGGCTTGAGGTGGCTTCATCGAGTATCAGTATGGGGGCGTTCTTAAGAAGTGCGCGCGCTATCGTGATGCACTGACGCTGACCGCCTGAGAATCTGCCCCCGCCCTCGCCCACCAGCGTATCGTATCCATCGGGCAGGCTGTCGATAAGGCCGTGTATATTTGCGGATTTTGCAGCCGCCACGACCTCGGCCTCGGTTGCGTCGCGCTTGCCGTAGCGTATGTTTTCGGCAACGCTCCGGTTGAAAAGGAACGGGTGCTGGCCCACAATGGCGATCTGATCGAGAAGGCTTCGACGCTTTATCTGTCTTATGTCGCGCCCATCGATTCTGACGGCGCCCCGCTGCGGATCGTAAAACCTGGGGATCAGGTCCAGAAGCGTCGATTTGCCCGCACCGGTCTCACCCACAAGCGCACAGGATGAGCCGGTGCGGGCAAATC
>PWZK01000046.1 GCA_003567495.1 Candidatus Brocadiaceae bacterium | reverse complement strand
GGAAAATACGACGACGCCGATGCACATTTCAGCGGTATCAAACGCCTTTATGAGAGTTTTCTTGTAAGGGCTGCCGTTGAATTCTTTTTTATGGGGGCTGAGGAGGATTCGCGCCGTTATTATGAATTGCTGGGGGAAAGATTCCCGAGAGAGCGGTATGACACCGCGCATGAGGAGTTTGTTACCGCGGAATTGAGTCAATATGTGGAAAGGGCAACGGTCTCGGATATGCGAAACATTATTCGTAGTTTTCTCAATCGCAGTTATCTGCATCTGGCATCCTACGACGATGAGCGTGCCGAGGCGCTTTATGAGCGTGCAAGGCATATGACCCGGTTGTGGAACGAAGAAACGCCTGAAGGGGAGGGATGGGAACGGCACCGTGTAGATTTTAGCCGTCTTCGCGAATCGGTCCTGAGTGACATATTTGACGGTCTTGCCGGTTTCCCGCAGGAACTTATAGATGTCCTGAGCCGGGAATTACCACCCCAACTCGTGAGAAGAGCGGGAGGAACCCCGCCTGAGGATGGAGAGAACGATTGATCCGGCCTGATTGGGCCCGTGGTCTTAGGCGCTTAATGTCGCATGTACTCATGGCGGAGCGCAGACCCCGAATGGGGCCGAAGCGAAGCCATAGGGTAGATGACGCGCGCAGAACAAGAGTCCTGAAGGGACGATATGACCGGGAGAAAAAGGCCGCCGTTGGTCTGTTGGTGATTATGTAAGCCCCTGCAGGGCTAACCCGCATATTTCATAAATCAACGGCAAATATTAATATAAACAACAGTCATATTTGATCTTACAAGCACATTTTACAGCTTTTGAAAATCATATTCTGTATTTTAGCCTTAAAAAAAGACGGTTTACCTGCCTGCTGCAGGCAGGCCCTGCGGACGCATTCTCAGCAGTGCATATGCTTTGTCAGGCTGCACTTCGCGTATAAGAATACAGCCTGTCTGCGTGCGGACACGCACAGGCAGGCGGCGTTTGCCTTTCGCGCATATGCACCGCTGAGAACGCGTTAAATGCGGGTTAGGCCCGCAGCACAAACATTACTGTCTGTGGCTTCTGTGTTTCAAAAAGTTCCGCGCCGAGAGGCGCCACGTTTTCAGAGCAATGGAACCATCTCCTTTTTAAAACACTTACAGAGGGAGGCGTGTCATGCCGGTCGTATTGTTAGCTGATAAAGTATCTGATAAAGCCGTAGAAATGCTTAGAGAAGAGGGCATGGAAGTTTTGAATAAACCGGGGCTGAGCCCGGAAGAGCTTAAAGAAGTCGTGAAAGGAGTGGACGGAGTGATATGCCGTTCGGGCGTCAACATTACAGCCGGGGTTTTGGAGGCCGCCGACCGGCTCAAAGCCGTCTGCCGGGCGGGTGTGGGTGTTGACAACATAGATATTTCTGCCGCATCGCGCAAGGGTGTTGTTGTTATGAATACGCCCGGGGCCAATACCATCAGCACCGCCGAACATACCATTGCCCTGATGCTTGCACTGGCCAGAAATGTGGGTCCCGCTTATATATCCATGCGGGAGGGCAAGTGGGACCGCAAAAAATTCACCGGCGCCGAATTGTGCGGCACCGTGCTGGGAATTATCGGTCTGGGCCGGGTCGGGAGAGAGGTGGCCAGGCGGGCAACAGCGTTCCAAATGGAAGTGTTGGGATATGATCCTTTCATATCCAGCGAGATTGCAGAGCAATCCGGGATCAAGCTTATTGAAGAACTGGAATCTTTATTGCGAAGTTGTGATTACCTGACGGTCCATATTCCGGCAACCAGCGACACAAAAGGACTGGTCGGCCGTAAAGAAATTGCGCTGATGAAGCCTCAAGCGCGTATAATCAACTGCGCCAGGGGTGAAGTAGTGGACATGGAGGCGGTGGTTGAAGCCGTTAAAAAAGGCAATCTTGCAGGAGGGGGATTTGACGTTTATGAAAACGAACCCCCCGGGGATTTTTCGTTTGCACTTAACGATAAGATTCTTTCAACGCCTCACCTCGGCGCTTCGACCGAAGCTGCGCAAATAGCCGTAGGGATGCAGGCCGCCGCCCAGATGGTTGACGGTCTGAAGAAAAAAACATATCGCAACGCACTTAATATCACTCCCGTGCCGCAGGAAGAGATGAAACGGCTGCGCCCGTTTTGCGAGCTTGCCCGCAAGCTCGGCCACAGCGCCGGCGTGCTTAATCGCGGACGCGTTAAATCCGTGAAAGTTTTGTGCCGGGGGGAAGTGGCACAGGACAATGCCCGGCCCGTTGAGAACAGTGCAATCATAGGGGTTCTGCAAACTATGGTGGGCGATGAAGTCAACATGGTAAATGCCCCCTACCTGGCCCGGGAAAGGGGGATAGAATTCGGCAGCTCATGCACGAACGATACGAAGGGCGGGTTTACCAATCTTGTAGAGCTGAAGCTGGAAACGGAAGAAGGTGTTCTGGAAATCTCCGGCACTTTGCTTGGAAAACTTCACCAGCGTATAATAAGAGTGAACCGGTATGATACGGAGATTGTCCCCGAAGGAGAGCTTTTGTTTGTTTTCGGGGAAGATAAACCCGGTTTGATCGGCCGAATCGGTGAGAAACTGGGAGGCAAAGGAATCAACATCGCTCGGATGACATTCGCCAGGGAGGCTGCCGGCGGTGGCGCGCTGCTGGTGCTGAATCTGGACAGTCGGTGTGAGGACGACACAATTTCCGAGCTTGAGGCTTCCGACGGGGTTCGGCGAGCGGTTCCGGTGACTATCTGATTTTTCTCATTTTAGAGCCTCTCGCACAACTGCCAGTGGTCTCTGCATCTGGCAGCACATAGGACCTGTAGGCGCTTAATGTCGCAACATCGACAACAAATTGTCGATGTAAGAAAAGGTGAGAAACCGTTTGCCGTAAGCCGTTAGTCTTTTGCCTTTGCCGTTGTATTAATTCTTTTCAAGCGAAGTCTTGAAAAAGAATTAGACCCTTAAGATACAGGAGGAATATAATGCCCCCGCAAATAAACGATCTGGCGGAAAGATTGCAGAAAATGCGGGATTCCCTTTGACTTCGCCGGCAAAATGGCGGAGTTGAAAGAACTGGAATCCCATATGAAAAGACATGATTTTTGGGAAAATCAGGAACGAGCCCGGAAGATCATCAAGCGCATGCAGTACGTCAAAAGGGCATGCGAGCCTGTCGAGGCCGTCTCCGGCGAGCTGGAAGATATAGAAGTGCTTTCTGAGCTGGCCGAGGAAGAGGGGGATGAAACTACCCGGCGCGAGGTGGCGCGGCGCGCCGAATCACTGGAAAAGTCGGTTGCTGACCTTGAATTGCAGAGCATGCTCGGCAGGCCAGAGGACGAAAAAAATGCTTTTCTCAGTGTGCACGCCGGGGCGGGCGGCACCGAGAGCTGCGACTGGGCGGCAATGTTGCTGCGAATGTACACGCGATGGGCTGAAGGCGCTGGTTATGGACTGGAACTGGTGGATCGCAGGGAAGGCGATGAAGCCGGTATCAGAAGCGCAACGGTCAGAGTAAAGGGATCGCTTGCTTTCGGGTATCTTAAGTCCGAAATCGGAGTTCATCGTCTTGTTCGCATCTCTCCATTCGATTCCGGAGGTCGGCGTCACACATCATTTGCCGCTGTCGATGTCGTTCCGGAATATGAAGACGATATTGAAATAGAACTCGATGAAAATGAGCTGGAGATGACTTTTACGTGCGCCAGCGGACCGGGTGGGCAACACGTCAACAAGGTGGCGACGGCAGTGAGGATCAAGCATGTACCGTCAGGCATCACGGTTCATTGTCAGAGTGAGCGTTCGCAGCACAAGAACCGGAGGATGGCCGAAAACATACTAAAATCAAAGTTGTTCCAGCTGGAGCGCCAAAAACGCGAAGAGGACGTCGAAAAACTTTATGATGACAAAGGTGAGATAGCCTGGGGCAGCCAGATAAGGTCTTATGTCCAGCACCCGTATCAAATGGTAAAAGACCTGCGTACCGGCCATGAAACCGGCGATGCGCAGTCGGTTCTCGACGGAGAGATAACGCCTTTCATGGAATCTTACCTGCGGCATAAATTGTCGGAAGGCTAACCCGCATATTTCATAAACCAACGACAAAAGCTTAACCTCAATGGGGCCTTGACTCCGTCATGAGAGCAACATCGGAATACAAAGAGCAACTTCTGGGCCGTATCCTGAAAGATATGGGAAAGGTCACGGAAAGCCAGATTCAGGAAGCTCTGGCCGTGCAGAAAGAAAAAGGGGGGATTATCGGGCGTATCCTGAGAGATCTGGGATACATCGAGGAAGACGATCTCAGGCTCGCATTGGCCAGGCAAAGCGGCATGGAGGTGGTGGACCTGGGGGCGATGAAGATCCCGGAAAATGTAATAAACCGTATTTCTTCTCCCATCGCACAGTCCTATCAAATCGTTCCGGTCAGCTTTGAGGACAATGTGCTTACCGTCGCACTGGGCGACCCTACCGAGATCAAAACGCTCGACGACCTGCATTTTTTGCTTGACTGCGAAGTAAAAGGGGTGGTTACCGGAAAGGAAAGCATAACCCGGATGCTTGGCGAACACTACAGCGAAGAGGAGGATATCGGCGATATTTTAGAGGAGCTTGAGGCGGAGTTCGGGGAGGACTCCGATTTCGGCGGCGACCATGGCACATCCATAGATTTAGAAAGTCTTGAGGAGATGGCGCATACCGCACCGGTGCGGCGGCTGCTTAACCTCGTTTTGCTGCAGGCCATTCAGGATCGGGCCAGCGATATACATTTTGAGCCTTTCGAAGATGAATTTAAAATTCGCTACAGAGTGGATGGAGTGCTTTACGAGATGACCCCGCCCCCCCGTCATCTTCATGTGCCTCTCGCCACCCGAATCAAAGCGATGTCGGGCCTGGATATCGCCGAGCGGCGCCTGCCCCAGGATGGACGTGTCGCCCTGAATATAAGCGGCAATCCGGTTGATCTGCGAATCTCCACGCTGCCAACCATGTTCGGCGAAAGCGTGGTTTGCAGGGTGCTTGACCGGCGGCAGGTTGCTCTGGATCTTGACAAGATAGGGCTCAGAAGCGATGATATGGAGATCATTGAACGGCTCATCGAAAAAACTCACGGCATCATCCTGTGCACGGGCCCGACCGGATGCGGGAAAACGACCACCCTTTACAGTATTCTCCGCCGGCTGAATGACATCGGAGTGAAAATACTTACCGCGGAAGATCCTGTGGAATATGAAATAGAAGGCATAATGCAGATGCCCATCAAAGAGGAACTGGGGGTCACCTTCGCAAGTTCGTTGCGACAATTCCTGCGTCAGGACCCGGATATTATACTGGTCGGGGAAATACGGGATATTGATACCGCCCAAATAGCGGTTCAGGCCGCACTGACCGGCCACCTCGTATTCAGCACCAGCCATACCAACGATGCCGCTACGTCGCTTACCAGGCTCGTTGACCTGGGACTCGAGCCTTACCTTATAAACGCGAGCCTGGAGGGCGTGGTGGCGCAGCGGCTGGTAAGGCGCATCTGCAGCAACTGCAAAGAAGCGTATACCCCCGGCCGGGAAACTCTCCTCAGTCTGGGGCTTGACCCGGAAAACATTGAAGACAGAAATTTTTATCGAGGCAGGGGATGTCAGATCTGTAATAACATCGGTTACCGCGGCCGGATGGGACTGTTTGAAATCGTTGATATAAATGATGAGATGCGCGATCTTCTGAACTCGGGCGCATCCACAGGCGAGATACGCATGTGCGCCCGTAAATATGGAGCCCGTTCTCTTCGGCAAAGCGGTCTGCTGGCCGTTTATGACGGCGAAACCACGGTTGAGGAGGTGGCTCAGGCCACCGTTGCCGAAATATGATACGGACGGCCCGAAATATATTTTTGTTTTAGCGGGGTGAAGCAATGCTTATACAAACGGACTGTGCGGCTACCCTCGGGAGTCAATTTAATCTTGTTTTTGATCCCCACGGCAAAAGGGTGTACCAGAATTCGGGCGGCGGGTATCCGGGCCGCCCGCTTGAGCTGAACGCATCAGTAGAACTGAGCGACGGCCGCGAATTAAGCCTGCCTTTTAAGGAAGCAGGCGTTTTCTTCGATGATCTGGAGTACTTCCCTTCTTTAACAGGCTTTACCTACCGTGGTGTGCGGCAGGATATGGGAATAGAGCTTGCGCTGTCGGTGCGTGCTCCCTTTTATCCACATGACGCCAAACTCTCGACAGCACCGTTTTATTTTCTGAAACTTACCGTAAGATATTTGCAGAAGGAACCGGGAAGTATGCCCGAAAACGTTCGGGACGGGGGACGCCTGGTAATGAGCCTGAATCCGGGAAAAGCGGAGTGCAGAGGGATTGAAGACGGATTGGAATATAAACTGGTGTCAACCTCTGAATTGCGGGAACAAGACCGGGTAACGGATGAAAAGGCTTATGAGACCATCTCATGCCTGCATGGCACAGATGCGTTTGAGGTTGATGAAAAGAACAGAATATATATACCTTTTAATTTTTCCGATTCCGATGCTCAAAGCCTGGGCGTGCTCTGGAGCGCATGGCATACACGGCCGGTGCTGGAAGTGAAAGGCGAGCCGGCGGCGTTTAAATACAGGGAATTTTTTGACAGCGAGCCCAAAATGGTCGAATGGGCGCTGGAGAATCGAACGGGGATTGAGGAAAAATGCAATTTTCTCGATGTTGCGTATAAAAACAGTTCCCTGGGCACGGCCATCTCGCATTTCAGTGCGTTGGCGCTGCATTCTTTTCTTGCAAACACATGGTGGGCCACACTTGAGAACGGCAGCGATTGGTTCAGCGTATGGGAAGGAACCCGTTATTATCATTCGGGCATAGACGTTGAATATAACTGTGCACTCTTCTACCTGAACCTCTGGCCGGAGCTGCTTGACAGGTTGCTGTGTCAATGGGCTGAATTAGAAGTCGAGCCAAAGGAAAAAAGTGAACGGGGCCGGTCAAGCGCTTCCTTCCTCTGCCGGGATATGGGCATGAAACATCGCACCGGCAGGCAGGCATATCCGCATTACATGCAAATAGAGGCAAATGCAGACTACCTTCTCCTGATGGCGGCCAGGACGTTTTTTTCAGGCGAGCTGAAACTCATGCGCAAATACCTGCCGCTGTGCAGACGTCTGGCGGAGTTTATCATCGCTTCCGACAAAAACGGCAACGGATTTCCGGTCGCAGGCACCGCTAACACGATAGACGATGCAGGAGCCGCAATGCAGTACTCCGGCGCTCAAACTTACCTTGCAGTAAAAGCCCAGGCAGCTCTTTGGGCGCTCGGTGAGCTTGAAGAACTGGCCGGCAAGGAAGCATGCAAGAGCGGCTCGGAGAGATGGAAGGCCTTTGTCGCAAAAAGCGTAAAAACCTTGTGCGAAAACGCGTGGTTGAAAGACCACTATGCGGTAAGCTTGTCCCGCTCCACCGAAGGCATGGTCAATCCGCATACAGGCGAGCAGCTGCCGCCCGGCGAGCTGCAGGGATGGGATGATTATTCGATCTATACCGCCAACGGCCTGCTGTATCTGTTCGTTGCAAATATAAAAATGCCCAGATGGAACCACATGCATCTGATTTTGGATATGGAAACCGCTGATACGGCGACAAGAACCGAATACGGAAACGCACATGCCGGCAGGGAGGGCGGCAATGTGCGTTTTTCACAAAATCTGTGGAGAGATTATGTCGCGGCCTACTATGGTGTGGATTTTCTCGGTAAAGTTGAAGAATACAGGGATTATCAGCAGCTTACCCGGGTGAATTCGGAGCCGGACATGTATCGCGACAGTACGGTGAATGAAGAACACCGGTTCTCCCCTCGCGGCGTTGCGGTTTTCGGCGCGCCTATGGCGGCCGCCGGGCTGCGTATCAACAGAGTGCAGGAAGAACTGCACCTCGCTCCGCTCAGGCGGACCCTGAGAGTGCCTTTGCTTGCACTGGCCGACTGGAAAGCGATGCGCATGCCATGGATAATAGCCGATACCAGAGAAGGCATAACCTGCGTACGTATTACTGAACGTGACCTGCTCGACAAATTTAAGGTTTATGTGATCGGCGCGGAGCTGGAGGATGTCTAATGAACAAAGGTCTGGAAAGCGGCCGGTATAAGCCTCTGACCGAAGACGGCATCGGAAGAATCCATGAGAAGGCTCTGAAAATCCTTGAAGAAGTGGGGGTTAGGGTTGAATCGGCGCAAGCCCTGTCCGTTTTTGCCGATTCCAGAGCACCGGTGGATGAGAAAAACCGACTAGTTCGTATACCGCCCAAACTGGTGGAAGCAAAACTTAACGAAGCTCCGTCGCAGGTGTTGCTTTTCGGTCGCAGACCGAAAAACCGGCTCGATTTGGGCCGATTCAGGGTCCATATGGGCACGGGCGGTGCGGCCCTCCAGGTTATCGACCCCGAGAGCGGGGAGCACCGCAAGGGAACGCTTTTGGATATCGTCAACATGGCCAGAGTTGCGGACGAGATGGAAAACATCCATTTTTATATCCGCCCATGTACGGCCCGCGATCTGCCGGAAGAGAATCTGGGCGTAAACGAATTTTACGCCGCGCTTTCCAACACCACCAAACATGTCATGGGCAACGCGTATTGCGTCGGGGAAGTCGAAAAAATAATCGGCATGGCCGCCATCATCGCCGGCGGCCGTGAAAAACTCATAAAACGCCCTTTTCTCTCGTTTATCGTCGGCTGGATGAAAAGTCCGCTGACGTTCGATACCGCCCGAACCGAGGTGCTGACTGAAATTGTCCGGCAGGGCATGCCCGTGGCGCTTTCTTCCGCCCCGATGGCGGGTTCTACCGCCCCTGTCACAATGGCCGGAACGCTGTGTCAGCTCCATGCCGAAGAGCTTGCCGGGATAGTTTATACGCAGCTTTTGAAACCCGGCGCTCCGGTGCTTTACGGCGGCATACCCGGCATGGCCGATATGCAGGACCTGAGCTACAGGGCCGGCGGGGTCGAATTCGGTTTGATGAACGCAGCTATTTCGCAGCTGGCCACCTATATCGACGTGCCCAACTATTGCTCGGCCGGTATTACCGAAGCGCATGTGCCGAGCTTTCAGGCGATGTATGAAAAGACTTTTTCGATATCACAGTGCGCACTCGCCGGATCCAACTATATTCACCACGCCGCCGGCGTACTGGCTTCTATAAAAACGGTTGATTACGGCCAGATGGTTATCGATAACGAAATTATAGGCATGGCTTTGAAGATGGTAAAAGGGATTGAGGTGAAAGAAGACACGCTCGCCTTCGAAGAAATCAGAGGTGCCGGCCCGGGCGGTTCTTTTATGGAATTGCCGCACACAATCAAGCATATGCGAACAGAATACCTGCAGTCCGGCCTTACGGGCAAAGCGGCAAGCGAACGTAATGGCGGCAGCGGCGGCTACTCATACCGCGACCTTCTGGCAGAATCAAGAGAGAAAGCTCTGAAAATAATTAAAAAAAACGCTAAAACACAAATATCACAACAGGCCGCCCGGATAATAAAGGAAAAATACGATGTCAGCCCATCTCTCCGCTCCCCAGGGTCATGAATAACCCGGATTGTGGGACTCTGTTAGTATCTTAATGTATTCTATCTAACAAAAATTTGTTAGTTTTGACGTAGCACAGACATTCCTGTCTGTGGCGTTTGTCGTTCGTCGTATCCCGGGAACGCGGGCATCTTGCCCGCGTGAGTGAAAAAACAGGGGCATCCCGCATATTTCACGCGTTTCCAGTGGTGCAGATGCGAAGAAATCAATCGTTGGTTTATGAAATATGCGGGATGGTCCATGCAGTCCATTGTGTCCATCCGTTCGCCGGCCTGCAGACACGACATTGCGCTGAATTAACCCCTGCAATACTATTTGCAGATTTGAAAGAGCCCCTGAATTTTCTGCGCATTCATTTGCTTTTTTCCCGAAAACAGATAGAATTGAGTATAGAAGCAAGTTCACTGAATATATACGAAGAGAGGAAAGAGATGACTTCGTCGAAATATATTTTGGCTGCTGTCATTGCTTTGTTGGTAATCGGTCTGTTGGTAAAATTCTACGGCTGCGAGCCCGGTGAGAACGCTGACATGAATGCTGAAGCAGAAAGGGAATACGAAGAACATGCTCCACCGGGCGATAACGGCGATCCCGAAAGGCACATTGACATGGATACCGGCGAGGACGACGAAGAAGACCCTCGCCCCTCCCGTCACCTGATAGAAGAAGTGCATGAAGAAGAATCCGAGCCCGAGCTGCCGGACGGTTTTCCGCCTTCCCTGCGGTGGCGTGTTGTTGCGCTGAATCCCTCGCTCCTGAGCAGGGAGCATGTGGTGAAAGGCGACAAAATAGAACTCAATCTTTTTCCAGATGCCATATACGAAGCCGTTGTCGAACGTGTTTCCAGGGACGTTGCTGGGAGTCTGGGCATAAGGGGAAGAATAAAGCACTACCAGTATGCATACATACTTATGAGCAGGTCCGAAGACGGGCACGTATTGATAAATATAACCATACCTGAAGATAGGAGAGGCTACAGGATACTCGCGGCGCCGGACGCGGAGGAAGACGTGCATTACGTACTCGAGCTGAATATGGAAAAGCAAGACGTGCTGCCGCCTGGGCCGCCGCTCAGGGTGCCGCCCCAGGATTAATATGAAGCCGTGGGCGCTGGGGTGTAATGCGCCGGATGCGTGCAGGCGTTTGCATCACCGACTAAAAACCGACTTTATAATTAAAAGGGAGATCGTAGAATGCATGAAAAAGACAAACTGAAACGCCGCAGTGATCCCCGTGAAGCGTCCTTTAGTATTATGAGCGGCGGGGAAGTGCGTCTGCGCGGCCGTTTTAAGACGGTTAT
>PWZK01000274.1 GCA_003567495.1 Candidatus Brocadiaceae bacterium | reverse complement strand
TTATTTTTGTAAGCGTCGATAAGTTTCGGTATGACCACGTTCAGGTCTCCGACTATTCCGTAGTGTGCCACATCGAATATGGGCGCTTCCGGGTCCGTGTTTATAGCTATGATCTTGCCGGCATTCTGCATGCCGACTTTATGCTGTATGGCGCCGCTTATGCCGCAGGCTATGTAGAGTTTTGGGCGGACGGTGGTTCCGGTCTGGCCGACCTGGTGGGGCTTGTCGATGAACCCGCTGTCGACCGCGGCTCTGGAAGCGCCGAGCTCTGCGCCGAGGGTTTGTGCGAGCTGGCGGACGATCTTGAAATTTTCACGGCCTCCTACCCCGGCGCCGCCGGCCACGATTATGCCCGCGCCCGTAAGGTTGACTTTCCGCTCGGAACGGTTGTGTTCCATTACTTCAAGTTCCAGGGCCGTTTTCGGTATATCAACGTCCAACCTCTGCAGTATGCCTCTGAGGGTTGAATCAGGTGTGTTCCTGTGCATGACGCCCGGGCGAACCGTAGCCATCTGCGGCCGTGTTTCGGGGCTGACGATGGTGGCGATTATGTTGCCGCCGAAAGCGGGGCGGATCTGGTAGAGTATTTTTTCGTATGATTTGTTGTTTACCGCGTCGCGGTGCGGCCCGATTTGAAGGTCCGTGCAATCGGCCGTAAGCCCCACCTGCAGGCGCGAGGCTACGCGTGGCGCAAGGTCGCGTCCAAGCGGAGTTGCGCCGAAAAGCATTATTTCAGGCACGTGCTTTCCGATTACCTGCGTGAGCACTTCTGTAAAGGGCAGGGTCCGGTAGTCGGAGAGTTCGGGGTGGTCAGCAAGATAAACTTTATTGCAGCCGTAAGAAAACAGATCGGAGGCAAGGTTTTCCACTTCGTGTCCGAGCAGGCACGCTCCTACGTCAGGTTCGGAGTATTTGCCGGAAAGCTCCACAGCTTTGCTTACAAGCTCGAGACTTACGTCCGATATTTTACCGTCTTCGACCTCTGCAAAAACCCAGACACTTTTCTTTTTTTTATTCATGTTTGTCGTCTGTAAAATTTATTTATTATTGACGTCCCGGGACACTGTTTCCGCCATTCTTAGCATAATTTTTCATTCTATGGTGTGTTCCTGCATCAGGGTCTTCATCAGTTCCGACAGGGCCTCTTCCGTGGGCTCGATTCTTACGTGGTCTTTTGAAACAAGCTGGACGCTGTCGATCTTTTTGACCTTTGTCGGCGAGCCGCTTATCCCGCAGCGCTCGGGTTCGCATCCGATATCCGCCGCCGCCCATTCTTTGATGGCGTCGCCTTTGACCCGGGGCGCAGATTTGTTTCGGTTGTTTTCGCCCGGCGCCCGCATGTGGCGGTATGAGAGCAGTCTTTTGGCCGAAGGGGGCCTCGGACTGTTTGCCGAATCGGGCACGGTAAGCAGTGCCGGCAGTGGGCTGCGGACGATTTCGTAGCCGAGATCGAACTCACGCCTCGCTTTTATGTGTCCGTCGTTTAGCTCCAGGATCTCTGCGGCGTATGTTATCTGGGGCAAGTTCAATTTGTCGGCAAGCTGCGGCCCGATCTGGGCGGTATCTCCGTCTATCGCCTGCCGTCCGCACATGACGAGATCGGGTGCGGGCAGGCTTTTTATGGCTCTGCTCAAAGTATAACTGGTCGCCAGGGTATCTGCTGCCGCGAACTTGCGGTCGGTTACAAGCACCACGTCGTCTGCGCCCCGGTAAAGCATCTGTCGCAGGGCTTCGGCTGCGGAGGGGGGGCCCATTGTTATTACCGTCACGTCGGCGCCCCAGCGGTCCTTCACCGAGAGGGCAAGTTCGAGGGCGTTTAAATCCTCCGGATTGACGATAGCGGGCAGTGCGGAGCGGTTGACCGTTCCGTCGTCTTTCATTGCCTCGCTCGTAAGATTTTCGGTGTCGGGCACCTGTTTTATACAGACTACGATCTGGTAGCTCACTTTTTGGAATCCTTAAAAAATATGTGTTTTTTTCTGTAAAACGATTAACGCTCTTAACCCGCTTTTTCACGCGTTTCCAGCCTGCCTGTGCGTGTGTGCACGCAGACAGTGCTGTATTCATAACAGTCGTTTATATTGAATTTTGTCGTTGGTTTATGAAATATGCGGGTTAATGTGGTAAGCATAACCGAAAACATCCTGCATTTCAAATGAATGCGCAGCTGGTTTTGTCTGTTTGCTGAAAACCGCCGGCTGCCGTAGAATATCAGTAATTCTTTTCAAATAAAACTTATTCAGAAGACGCAAAAAAGGTTTAATCTGACAACCTTATCCGGGATATCAAAAAATGGACTACGTATTGCTCGCTGTCGGGATATTGATGCTCCTGAAAGGCGCTTGCTGGCTTGTAAAGGGTGCATCGGCCCTCGCCGCAAGGCTCGGGGTCTCAAAATTAGCAATAGGTCTGACGGTGGTTTCTCTGGGCACTACCTTGCCTGAGCTGATGATAAGTTTGTTTGCGACCGCACGCGCACGCGGCGATGTGGTTTTCGGCAATATAATCGGCAGCTGCACGGCAAACATTCTTTTAATCCTCGGGCTTGGCGCTCTGCTGACAAAGTTAAAGGTGAAATTTTCCACCACCTGGAAGGAAATACCATTTGCTTTTCTTGCAGCTCTGGTGCTGTTTGTTTTTTACCAGCGCCGCCTTCTTGATCCCGGTGCCGGTTCTGATGTTCTTGGCCGCTCTGACGGGATAATTTTGCTTCTTTTCTTTGCCGTATTTCTGTATTACGTTTTTGAACTGGCCAGGAAATCCGGGGGTGGTTTTTTTCAGCAACCGGTTGAGGAGAGGTCCGGATTTTCCACGATGATTTTGTTGATTGCCGGTGGAGCGGGGCTGTACCTCGGGGGGGAATGGACGGTAGTGGGCGCTGTGGGCATAGCGGAGTCGCTTGGGCTTGGCGAATTCCTGATCTCGGCGACTGTAGTAGCTTTAGGGACGTCACTACCGGAGTTTTTTACCGCCGTTGTTGCAATAAAAAGGGGAGACGTTGACCTTGCCGTCGGAAATGTGCTTGGCAGCAATGTTCTTAATATTTTCTGGATCCTCGGCCTTTCTTCTCTTATCAGTCCACTGAGCTTTCCGGCATATATCGCGCCGGATCTGTTTTTTTTACTCACTGCCACTTTTCTGTTGTTTTTGTTCATGTTCACAAGCAAAAAACATGAGCTTGACAAATGGGAGGGCGTGTTGTTTCTGGCCGGCTATTGCATCTACATTGCCTACGTGATTCTGAGGGGTTAATTCTTTTTCAAGACGGAGCTTGAAAAAGAATTAATAAAACGGCAACGCAATAAGACTACGACAAACGATATACGGCAAACGGTATAATTCAGTGAACCACGTCTTCCCCGGGAACGTGGACGTCTCGTCCGCACTAACGGCATGCGGGCGGGGACGCCCGCGTTCCCGGCAACGGCAAAAGACAAACGGCATACTGTAAATCCCTGGTTATCCTAAAAAACGTTTTTTAACATGCTGATTGTTAAGCCTTTACATTAATGTCTGTCGTTGGTTTGTGAAATATGCGGGATTAGTAGTTCTTTGCACCGCAGGAACACTCTTTCCGGCGATATATCTACCATGCACCGGTGGTCGGTGCGGCAGTTTTTTTTCTGACACGGTCCGCAGTCTGTTTGTGTTCTTATGATGTTATCGTGCGGCAGCCCGCTGTCGGTGTAGGCCGGGCTGGTGGGGCCAATCAGGCACACTGTTGGAACGCCGAGGGCTATCCCGTAGTGACGGGGGCCCGAATCCGTGGAGACAAGCAGTCGGCAGCGTTTGACGACACATTTAAGCAGGTGCAGGTCAATGCCGCAGGCGGTCAGGTCAAATGTGGGGTTTGTCGCATTTTCTCTGATATCCGCCACAAGAGCACCTGCGCTCTTGCTGCCGATAAACGCGACCTGTGCATCGTAATAATCGTGCAGCATCCGCGTCAGGGCGCTGAAGTGGCCGGCAGGCCAGAGTTTAGACGGGCCGTATCCGGCATCTGGGTGGAGCAGAAAGTAGGGCTTTTCCGGTTTCATGCCTGTTTTGCGGAGCAATGCCATGGCGGATTGCATATCGCTTTCGGCAAAATCGAGGTGCGGGCGAATATCCCCTGTGTTTTCGGCTCCGGCAGCCCTGCAGAGCCTGAGGTAGTATTTAGCCATGTATTGCGGAAGGAACCTGCCGTTTTCATCTTTCGGCCGCTGCAGCGAGCTGATTAGTAAAAAACGTCTCATGTCGCGCCTGTATCCCACTCTTTCCGGCACGCCGGCAATACGCATCATCAGCGCGGAGCTGAAGGAGTTGGGGAGTATCAATGCCAGGTCGTTTTTTTCTTTCCTGATCGCCGAGGTGCAGGCCAGGAATTCACGCATTACCTTCGGCGCCGATCCGTCCCTTTTGTATTGAATGGTGCGGTCGATTTCGGCGGAGCCACGGATGACTTTATGAACGCCGGAGTTTATTACCGCCGTTATCCGGGCCCCGGGGAAGCTTCCGCGCAGGGCGCGTAGGGCGGGCGTGGCCATCACCACATCGCCCACCCAGTTTGGCATTCTGATGACTATTTTTCTCATACAAGCTCTAATTTATACTTATTTTCGTTGGCGATGCAAACGAAGATGTTGCGGGCAACTGATGCTGTGAAGGCAGAAGTGTTTGTATTGTAGCCACTTAATATGCTGGCACTGACAACAAATTGTTAGAAGAAAATTGGGGTCGGACCTCGATATGCTGTTGCATAACAAAGCTACGACGTTAAATAACGTTTTCAGGGTGACTCGGATTTTACAGTGTGTACATGAGCTCCTCAAACGACGGTTCACCTGCCTGCAGCAGGCAGGCCGTTCGGGCGCGTCCCCGATTGGTAATCTGCGAAATCTGCGGACAGCCGTTGCCGTCGTTGTTGCCGTTCGCCGTTGTCGTAACCGAGAACCCAGAACCCAGAACTCAGAACCGAGAACCCATTCCGGCGTTTTCTTTCTTCGCATCTGCACCACTGGAGGCTTGTGAGAAAAGCTGCTAATTTCTTGCCGGTAGTTTGAGCGGCAAGTCTTTTTTTGGTAAAATATCTGTGTTCGTATTTTCCCGGTGAAAAACCGGCGTCTCATATTCCCCGAGGGGCAGTCGTTTGACAAATATTTTATTTTTGGTAAAATTTTACACGTTGTATAAAAGACGTCAAGGTTTTTTCACTTTCAAATCGGTTTTCCGCGATGCAAGACAAAATACGTATCAGGATGGAGGCCTACGATCACCGGGTTCTGGACCGGTCGGTGCAGGGCATAATAGATGCGGCAACCAGGACCGGCGCTCAGATAAGCGGGCCTGTTCCGCTGCCCAATCGTATCGAGCGCTATACGGTACTGAGGTCACCTCATGTTAACAAGAAATCACGTGAGCAGTTTGAAATAAGGACGCATAAGCGTCTGATAGATATTCTTGACCCGACCGTTCCGACTATCGATGCACTGAACAACCTGAAGATCCCTGCGGGTGTGGAGATCAAGATCAAGGTATAGACGGAGCGGGTACAGCCGGCGGATTTTTGCATAGCAGTTGTGGCAATTGTATCCTGTCCTGGATTCTGGGCCGGAGTTGTCGGGGGTTCGGTTGGTTGCGCCGATACCTCTCCTTAACAGTTTCCGAGGCACATGCTCCAATGTGTCTGTTTTGAACTGTGGCGGTTTTTTGTTATAATCGTGCCCGCGCGTCCGCCGCTCACAGTCGAATCAAATATGTTGAACGCAGATGTTGTGTGTTCGCTGGTCGGTTCTTAGTGAGCCACGCATGTTTGCTGTGTAGAACCTTATTGTAGCGCAGGCGTCCCGCCTGCATCGCATGGGGGGCCGGGTTGCTGCGCGAGAACGAACAAAGCTTTTGTTTTGCTTCTGGAATAATTGGGAAGATACGCCATGGTGAAGACACTGTTAGGAAAAAAAATAGGCATGACCCAGGTGTTCGGAGATTCGGGGGCTGTGGTTCCGGTTACGGCTCTTCAAGTCGGACCCTGCGCGGTGTTGCAGGTAAAAGAGGACACCGGGGCGGTTCAGATAGGGTTTGATCCCTGCAAGCGAAAAAATACATCCGGGCCTTTGCTGGGGCATTTTGACAGTGCGGGCGTTTCTCCCATGCGCGTGATAAGGGATGTGGAGTTGGAAGATGGGCAGAGTTGCGAGCCCGGAATGGAGCTGACCGTAGATGAGTTCTCCGACACGAGTTTGGTGGATGTTATCGGCAAGAGCAAGGGGCGAGGTTTTGCCGGTGTGATAAAAAGACATGGTTTTGCAGGCGGGCCGGCTACACATGGTTCGGGTTTTCACAGAACGGCAGGTTCGGTAGGGGCCGGGACCAGTCCCGGGCGCGTGTTGAAGGGACGCAAAATGCCGGGCCGTATGGGTAATGAAAAGATAACGGCCAGGAATCTCGAGGTCGTCAAAGTTGATGCGGGGCGCAATCTGCTGCTTGTCAAGGGTTCGGTTCCGGGAAGCAGGGGCGGATATGTTATGGTACGTAAAGTGGTATCCGATTGAAGAAGTTTCAGAGAATTGTCCCAGAGTTTTGTCATAATAACGAGGCGGGGTTAAGATGAAGCAGGAAGGGAAATCATCCGGGATTATCAGCATACCGGTATATAATATGGCGGGCGAGGTGCTCGAGGAGTTTGTGCTTGACAGGTCACGGCTTGGCGGGTATATACGAAAAGATCTGCTTCACCAGGCCGTGGTGACCTACGAGGCGAACCGGCGATCGGGAACTGCTAAGGCCAAAACGCGCGGAGAAGTGGCTTATTCCGGCGCCAAGCCCTGGCCGCAGAAAGGAACAGGCAGGGCAAGGGCCGGGAGCAGGGGCAGTCCTGTCTGGGTCGGCGGTGGTGTGTCGCACGGGCCCAAAGTGCGCGACTATTCTAAGAAGCTGAGCAAGAAGATGAAGAAGCTTGCGCTCGCTTCGGCGCTGCTGGGCAAGGTTGGCGATGGTGAAGTTAAGTTGATTCGCAGCATTGAGGTGGATCCGCCGAAAACAAAAGAGGTGGTGCGTATGCTAACCGGCATGGGCGTTGAAAGGAGCTTTATGGTTATCCTGCCCGAGCACGACCCCCTGCTTTGGAGGTGCACCAGGAACATATCGGGCGCTTCTATGATGGCCGTGCGCGAGTTGAATGCTTACAGCCTGCTTAAGTCGCTGGATTTAATCTTTCAGTTGGACGCTTTCGAGGAGGCCCTTGAAAGACTTTCCGGGGTTGCTTCTCCCGAGGCGGAAAGTATGGAGGTCGGGTAAAAAATGAAAGCTCATGAAATAATAAGAAGGCCGTTGCATACAGAGAAAAGTGTTCTTGATATTCAGGACACCAATACATACCATTTTGAGGTAGACCGTAGGGCCAACAAGTCACATGTGCGAGGCGCCGTGGAACAGCTTTATCCGGATGTGAAGGTTGTTTCCGTGCGCACGATGCGCACGCCGGGCAAGATGCGCAGGCGCGGCTGGCAGAGGGGACGTACGCCGGAGATCAAGAAGGCGCTGGTTACGATCCGGGACGGAGATTCAATCGATATAGGGTATTGACCTGTTCGGGTCCGATCCCGAAATCAATGGAGATATAGTTATGGCTGTAAAAATATACAAACCATCAAGCAATGGCAGAAGGAATATGACCGGTTATGATTTCACCGGCATTACCGAAAAAAAACCGGAGAAGGCATTGCTCAGGCCTTTGAAGAAAACGGGCGGGCGCAACAGCCACGGTCACATGACTTCGCGGCATCGGGGCGGGGGTGTTAAAAGGCGTTACCGAGTGATTGACTGGCGCAGGCGTGACAAAGACGGAATTCCCGCCACGGTCGAGTCCATTCAATACGACCCAAATCGCAGCGGCCGTATAGCTCTTATTGAATATGAGGACGGCGAACGCAGGTATATACTTGCGCCCGATGCGCTCAAACCGGGTGATAGTGTTGTTGCCGGCGACAGGGTGGATCCGGAGTGTGGCAATTGTATGAATCTGGAGAACATTCCTCCCGGCATGCTGGTGCATTGTGTCGAGCTCAGCTGCGGCAAAGGTGCACAGGTCGTTCGCAGCGCAGGTGTTGCGGGGCGGGTCAGTGCGAGGGAAGGCAGCAACGTTCATCTTATTATGCCCAGTGGAGAGGTGAGACGCATTCACGGCAAGTGCAGGGCTACGCTCGGCCAGGTCAGCAATATAGACCATGAGAAAATAAAGTTGGGTAAGGCCGGGCGGAGTCGCTGGCTTGGGCGCAGGCCCAAGGTGCGCGGAAAGGCGATGAACCCCGTTGCGCACCCCATGGGCGGCGGCGAAGCTCAGAGTAACGGCGGAAGGCATCCGTGTTCTCGGACCGGGGTGCCGGCTAAGGGGGGCAAAACCCGCAAACCGAAACGCCACAGCAATCGACTTATTGTGAGGGGGAGGAAACGCAGATGAGCCGTTCTTTGAAAAAAGGTCCATACGTCGATGAAAAGTTGCTCGGAAAGGTGATGAAACAGAAGGATACAATGGCCAAAGAACCGATAAAAACATGGGCCAGGAGCTGTACCATCATTCCCGATTTTGTCGGACATACTTTTTTAGTTCACAACGGAAAAGAGCATAAGAAGGTTCATGTCTCCGAAGATATGGTGGGACATAAACTGGGCGAGTTTTCCCCGACACGTATTTTTCGCGGCCATGCACGGGGCCGCTCGGCGGCCGAAGCCCCCGAGGCGGTTCGGTAAGCGCTTAGTATCGCAACATCGACAACAAATTACTGACAGCGATTATATTTTCAAGCCTGAAACCGGTGGAGAAGACATAATATGGAATACAGTGCCAGATACAGGTTCGCCAAAATCTCAGCGCGTAAGGTTCGCCTCGTGTTGGAGTTGATACGAGGCAAACATGTGGAAGACGCGATGCGGATACTTCGCCGGACCAATAAACGAGCGGCGGTGATGGTTGACAAAACATTGCGATCCGCCATAGCCAACGCAGACGAGAGTCTGCAGGCGGACATGGAAAATCTTATAGTGAAAGTAGCTGTAGCGGACGAAGGACCCACACGGCGAAGGTTCAGGCCCCGTGCCCGCGGTCGGGCCACGGTGGAAAGACGCCGCAGCAGCCATATAACAATAGTGGTGGATGACCAAACCTGAGTGGAGGTAATATGGGTCAGAAGATCAATCCTGTTAGTTTGCGCCTCGGAATTACCGAGAAATGCCGATCGACCTGGTTTGCCGATAAGAGTCGATTCGGCGACTGTGTAGTCGAGGACGAGAAAATAAGAAGATACATCAAAAAAAATTATGCTTTTGCCGGCATTTCGCGAATTGATATTGAGCGCGGCAGGGAGCATGTCACGGTGGTTGTCCATAGCGCACGGCCGGGTTTGCTGATAGGACGTCGCGGCAGCGAGGTGGAGAGGCTTCAGGCGAACTTGCAGGACATAGTCAGTCTGCCGGTAGAGATAAGCATAGAGGAGGTGGCGCAGCCCGAGCTGAACGCTCAATTGGTGGCAGAGCAGACCGCGCAGGAACTGGAGCGGCGTTCAGCTTTCAGGAGGACATTGAAGAACATGGTGGACACGACCATGGATGCAGGCGCCAGGGGCGTCAAAATCATGTTATCAGGTCGCCTCGGTGGCGCGGAAATCGCAAGGAGTGTGCATCAGCACCGGGGCAGTATCCCGCTTCATACTTTTTCGGCGAAGATTGATTACGGGTTTACGGAAGCACGTACAAAATACGGAAGCATAGGCGTTAAAGTCTGGATCAACAATGGGATTCTGCCGCCCGGCTCGACTTATTATGAGGAGGAAGAAGATGGCAAAAATGCCTAAAAGAGTAAAATACCGCAAGACTCAGCGCGGTAGTATAAAGGGCGATGCCGGCAGAGGCAACAGGGTTTCTTTCGGTGACTATGGCCTTCAGGCTCTTGAGCGCGGGTGGATAAATTCGCATCAGCTTGAATCGGGCAGGACATCGATCGGTCACTTTTTGCGTGATGAAGGAAAGCTGACCATTCGAATTTTTCCGCATAAAAGCATAACAGCGACACCTGCGGAGACCAGGATGGGAACGGGCAAAGGTGAACCTGTCGACTGGGTGGCGATCGTTAAGCCCGGCACGATTATATACGAGTTAGGCGGATTGCCGGAAGAACTCGTAAGGGAAGCTTTTGCTCGTGCGGCGCATAAGATGCCGGTCAAAACAAAGATGGTGCAACGGAGGTTTAAGGTATGAAAGCAAGCGAATTGCGGGAACTCGGGGCCGATGAGCTTCTCGGCCGGCTTGGCGAGCTGCGTGGACGTCTGTTTCAGTTGCGTACGGAGTTCCATACCGACGAGGAACCCGATACTTCCGAGAAGTCTAAGTTACGCAAGGAGATAGCCCGCATATTGACAATTATTCGGGAAAATGAGATAAAGACATGAGAAAAAGGGCGCAGGGGATAGTAAAGAGCGGCAAAATGGATAAAACCATCACGGTTGAGGTGGAGCGCCTGCAGAAGCATCGCAGGTATGGTAAGTATGTCCGCTACAGCTCAAAGTTTATGGCGCATGATCCGCACAACGACGCCAGAGAAGGAGATCTGGTGGAAATCGAAGAGACCCGTCCGCTGTCAAAAAACAAGTCATGGCGACTGGTCAGCATTAAAAAGCGTGCCGCCGAGACCTCATCTGTTGAGTTGTGATCGCAAGTGGCCAATAATAAGAGCTTGAGAGGAACAATATAAATGATAATGGAACAGACAATGCTCCGGGTGGCCGATAACAGCGGCGCCAGGTCAATCAGATGTTTTAAGGTTTTGGGAGGGACCGGGCGTCGTTATGCCGGAGTCGGCGACGTGATAGTTGGAAGCGTTCAGCATATCG
>PWZK01000015.1 GCA_003567495.1 Candidatus Brocadiaceae bacterium | reverse complement strand
TGCCGGCAAAACCCATGCGATTGTTATAGCCTTGCGTTTTGCACTATAATTTTTCAAGTTTGGTTGTGCATAATATTGAGGGAAAAGTTAAATTTGATTGAGGATTATTGCGATGGGAAAGCTCAAGTTGCTGTGTGTGGGGCTTGATGGAAGGGGAAAGAGAGATATGAATGAAGCCGAGGCTTCGGGAGAATTTACTATTGCAGGCGGAGTTGATGTCTGCAGTGAGGCCAGGGCCGGTTTCGAGAGTTCCAGCGGCAGGCTGGCATTTGATTCCCTCTCCGAAGCTCTGAATCAAACAGATGCCGATGTTGCCCTGATAGCCACTCCGGACCGGTTTCACGCGCCTTACAGCATTCAGGCGATGGAGGCCGGGCTTGACGTCATATGCGAGAAACCAATGGCGGAAACACTGGCAGACGGCCGGCGCATGCACGAGACCGCCAGGCGGCTGGGACGCATGTTGATGATCCATCACCAGCTTCGCTGGCATCCGAGTATCCACTACGGACGCAAGCTTATTGAGGAAGGTGCGATAGGGGGGGTCGACAGCATAGAAATGGATATGTTCGTATTTTCCACGGCCTGTCTGAATGGGTACCGGGCCGACCTTCCGCACATGGTGTTGCAGGATCTTAGCATTCACCACCTCGATCTGATCCGCTATTTCAGCGGTGAAGAAGTAACCAAAATGTATATGACGGCCTGGCATCCGGACGAAGAGGGTGTTAACCTCACGACTACGGTGGCCGCCTATGGCGTTATGGATATGAGCGGGGGGGGCAGAGCGTCATACCGGGCAAACTTGCGTTCGATAATGGACGACACAAACTACACCTGCAGGACGACGGTAAGGGGCGGCAAAGGAACTTTGAGGATAACCAAAGAAAAATGCGAGCTTCAGACCCATAAGGCCTTTCATGCGGGAAAAGAACCCGAGCTTATAGATCCCCCCGCCCCCGAGCGCAACGTGATGCAGGCATTCGCGCATTCGATACGAACCCGTACGCCTGCCTTGACAGACAGCTCGGATAATATAAAGTCGCTGGAGGCGCTCGCAAAGGCTATTGATTCTGCTGACCGCAGCCGTTAACCCGCATATTTCATAAACCAACGACAGTAGATAATATAAAGGTTAGATGTTTATTTCGCGGTTTCTCCAACTTCCATGCGTGAGAAACGGGCGAGGGTTATTTTTTCCCCTGTTTTCCCGATAGCGTTGTCGATAAGCTCGGTAATTGTTATCGAATCGTCCCTGATCCATGGCTGTTCAAGCAGGCAATTGCCGGAAAAAAACTTCTCCAGTTTACCTTCTACTATCTTTTCTATCACGTTTTCAGGCTTGTCTTTGACCTGATCTTTGTATATCGCTTTTTCTTCTTCAACTCGCTCCCGGGGGATATCTTCTTTGCTCATTGCAAGCGGATTCATAGCGGCTATTTGCATGCATATTTCCCTTCCGAGTTGCTGAAATTCATCGTTGCGGGCGACAAAATCGGTTTCGCAGTTAAGTTCTATCATAACACCTATTTTACCATCAGGATGCTGGTACTGGCAGACCATGCCTTCGTTGGCCGTTCGGGTGGTTTTTTTCTTTTCCGCTTTTGCAACTCCTTTCTTGCGCAGCACGGTCATGGCTTTTTGCTGGTCACCTTCGGCCTCCGTCAGCGCCCTCTTGCAATCCATCAACCCGGCGCCGGTTTTCTCTCTCAGTTCTTTTACTTCTTGTGCAGAAATAGACATCTTAAAAATTCTCCTTTTCTTCTATCGATATGTTTAGATTAAAATACTTTTTCAGGCATACGGGGCTATCCCGATGGCTGCAAAAAACTTTTTTTGCCTGTATTCCCTCCCCCGCCCGAAAAGAATTTATAGTTTCCGAGAGTTATCCGGATTCCGTCTCGTTCTCGGCCCCGGTCTCAGTTTCTTGTGCCACAGCTTCCCGGGCCTTCGGTTCGGCCTCTGCCGGCGCGGTCTCGACTGTTTTTTCCCGGTCTTTCTTTTCGCTAGATTTGGCGTCTGCCAGTTCTTTTCCGCGCAAAACAGCATCGGCCATGGTGCGGGCAAATATTCTGATTGAACGTATGGAGTCGTCGTTGGCCGGCACCGGCACATCTACAAGGTCGGGGTCGGCATTGGTATCCAGCCAGGCTATTGTCGGGATATGTAATTTCAGAGCTTCCCGCACCGCTATCGCTTCTTTAACGGGATCCACAACGACGAGTAGCCCGGGTAATGCGTTCATGTCCCTGACTCCGCCAAGGTTGCGTTCGATCTTGCGAGCTTCGCGTCTGAAAGAAGACACCATTTTTTTGCTGAACTCTTTCATTCGGCCGGTGCGGTCCAGTTCCTCGAGCTCTTCAAGTCGTTGCAATCGGCTCCGGATTGTCTGGTAGTTTGTCAACAGCCCACCGGGCCACCTTTCGACAACATGTGGCATATCGCAGCGTTCCGCCTCCCTTCTTGTTATCTGAGAAGCCTGGTGTTTTGTGCCTACAAAAAGCACATATTCTCCACGCCCGGCAATCTTTTCCACAACCTTGCTGCCGGCAATCAGGCCCCGCAAGGTCTCTTTGATGTCAATGATATGGATGAGATTGCGCTTCTTCAATATGTAAGGCGACATCTTGGGATCCCACCTGCTGCTGTGGTGTCCAAAGTGCGCCCCGGCCTTTATCAGTTCCTCTACTTTTACATTTACAGTTGCCAAACGAATACTCCTCACAATTAGCTCATTCTCTGGTTAGACTCCCACTTAATACTTGATTACCGGCACGTGCCGGATTCTGGGAATGTCAAAAGACACAGCCTGCGAGCACAGATAATAATTTAAATGCCATGCCATGTCAAGTTAATCCCGTTTTTTCATCTATTCCGGTAGCGATATTCATATTTTGAACCGCTTGTGAAGCTGCCCCTCGTGTCAGATTGTCTATGGCCGAAGTGATGATCGCTTTGCGATTGCCGGCGGCTTCTATCGCCAGGTCGCAAAAATTCGTGTTCATAACATCTTTTGTGCGCGGCTGCTCGCCAGGGCGCATAATCCTGATGAAAAGCTCATGAGAATAATAATCGCTAAAAATCTTGCGCAGTTTTTTCGTGTCGGCGCTTGCGGTCAACTCGACATAAATCGTGCTGAGCATGCCGCGGTCCATCGGGACCAGGTGGGGGACGAAAATCACTTTTGCCCCCGTCGCGCCCAGAAAGTCGAGTCCCTGCTCCATTTCCGGCACATGCCTGTGCGTGCCTATTGCATAGGCAGTTAAATTTTCATTACATTCGCAGTAAAGCGAGCCTGTTTTGAGAGCGTTGCCTCTGCCGCTAACGCCGCTTTTTGCATCTATTATAATGCTGTCAGGCAAAATATGACCGCCACCAACCAGCGGTGCCAGCGCTAGGAGCACTGACGTGGGATAGCAGCCCGGATTGGCCACAAGTTCTGCATTCCTGATCTGTTTCCTGAAGAGTTCGGGTATTCCGTAGACGGCCCGCCCGAGGTTCTGCGGGTTTTCGTGTGTGCCGTAATATCTGCTGTAAGCATCGAGATCCTTCAGGCGGTAGTCACCGCTGAAGTCTATACATCTGATGCCTGCATCAAGGTAGCTGGGCACATATTTCTGACTGATGCCGTGCGGCAACGCAAAGAAAGTGACATCCGGTTTTTCCGGCGCGTCTTCGGGCCGCAGTCCGCCTACCCGAAGCTCGCATCTTCCGGCCAGGGCGGGAAATATACGGGAGATTTCCGGCCGTTCTTCCCTGCGTCCGCCCAGATGTACAATCTTCACTGCGGGGTGATTCAGCAGTATGGATATCAGCTCGCGACCGGTATAGGATGTTGCCCCTGCTATGCTTACCTTCATCAAATTGACTTCCTCCCTATATTCATTCATTTTTCAGGCCCATAGTTAAGCGTCTTTTAATGGCAGAAAAAACACACCAGCGGAAAATCAGGGTAAAAATACGAACAACGCCAGCGGATTGACCGTATGTGTATTTATAAGTTATATTAGTAGTGCTGTCAATTGACCGCCTGCGTTAAATAGAGTAAGTGAAAATGAAAAAAAAGAACCTTCTGCAGGAAGAAAAACAAAAAAACGACGAAAACGGGCCGCCCGCGGCGGCGGAAACCGATCTTAAAAAGCACCTGTGGCTGTTGATCCTGATTTTAGCGGTTATTATAGTTGCCGCCATGGTGTCAAGGTTCAGCATCCAATGATCAATATCCAATAACGAAGGAACGACCGAAGGCAAGCGCTGGAAGTGCGATATGTTATAGCCTATGGCGGAGCGCAGGCCCCCGAATGGGGCCGAAGCGAAGCCATAGGGTAGATGGCACGCGCAAAAAAAGAGTCCTGAAGGGACGACATAACCGTGGAGAAGGAAAAGGCGCGCCGGTAGCCTGTTTTGGGGGCCGTTTGCAAAAATGCATATTTTTCGGTTATTATATCGTCGATAGTGATCGTTTTGAACCGTGTTGGTTTACTTTCGAGGTGCGATAAGAATGAAATTGTCAGATGTAGCACTTTCCGCTGAGCCGTCTGCCACGCTGTCGCTCAATGCGCTGGCCAAAGAGATTGCCGCCCGTGGAGAAAACGTGGTATCTTTTACAGTCGGAGAACCTGACTTCGACACTCCTGAAAACATAAAACAGGCGGCGATAAGAGCCACTGTCGCCGGCTATACAAAATATTCGCCGGCGTCGGGCTATCCCGAACTCAGAGAGGTGATTTCAAAGAATTTCAGCCGGCAAAACGGACTTGACTATCCGCCAGGCAGCATTCTGGTTTCCAATGGGGCAAAGCAGGCCCTCTACATGCTGATGTTGTGTGTGCTGAACAAAGGTGATCAGGTGCTTCTGCCCGCCCCTTACTGGCCCAGTTATGCCGATCAGGCAAAAGCGTGCGGAGCCGAACCGGTCGTAATCGACTGTGTCTCTGAGCCCGAACTGAAACTTACACCTGAGGCTCTTGAGCGCGCGATCGGACCGAAGAGCAAGTTGCTGATCATTAATAGTCCCTGCAACCCTACCGGAATGGTATATGACGAAGAAGAGCTCAGGGCTCTTGCAAACGTCGCGGCCGCCAATGATCTATGGATATTTGCCGATGAAGTTTATGAGCGTCTGATATATGACGGACTCCGGCATGTCAGTATGGCCGGCCTTTCCGATGATATCTACCGGCGCACGGTTACCTTTAACGCGGTTTCCAAAACATATTCAATGACCGGCTGGCGTATTGGATATGCCGCCGGGCCGGCTGATATTATCCAGGCGGCCGGTCGTCTTCAGAGCAATCTCACCAGCGGGCCCAATAGTATGGCACAGAAAGCCGCAATAGAGGCGATCAGTGGCTCTCAGGAGGCTGTCGAAGAGATGCGCAGCAAGTTCGACGAGCGGCGGAAACTGCTTACAGACGGGTTAAACAAAATAGATGGTATAGAGTGTAAGACGCCCGGAGGCGCCTTCTACGCATTCCCGGATTGCACCGGTCTGCTCAATCACAGTTATAACGGGACGCTGATCGCCGATTCCATGTCCTTGAGTAAGGCGCTGCTGGAGACCGAACGTCTGGCGGTGGTGCCCGGCGCTCCGTTCGGGGCGGAGGGTTTTCTGCGATTCTCATACGCCGTCAGCGAGGAAAGTATTCATGACGGCCTCGAGAGGCTCAAAAAATTCATAGACAGGCGCGATTGACGGCATCCGGTGTCAAAAACGCTTGCAGCCGGGGGGGTGGTCTGTGATGGGAAAAGACGAAAAAGCGGTGTTTATATCCGTCGGCGACCACTCGGGCGATCTTCATGCTTCAAACCTGATAAAGGAGATGAGACGGCGCGAGCCTGACATTGCTTTTGCCGGTTTCGGTCTCGACAAAATGCTCGAGGCCGGGTTCTTGCATCTTGACGTTCGGGCCGGACACAAAAGCGCCATGTGGCTGCGCAATGTACTTAATGCCTCCGGGTTTTACAGGAGGCTTTCAATTGCACGCAAGTTTTTCAGAACCAACCGGCCCGGGCTCGTCATACTCGTCGATTACGGTGGTTTTAATCTTTTTCTGGCCAGAGAAGCCGCCGGGGCGGGTATACCGGTTCTTTACTACATCATCCCGCAGGTCTGGGCCCACGGGCGGTACAGGTTGAAAAAAATGCGGAAGTGGGTCGACAGGGCCGCTGTCATTTATCCTTTTGAACCCGGGATATGTGATAGTTACGGGTTGGATGCGCGGTACGTAGGCCATCCCTTGTTTGACGAACTTCAGGAGCATCCGACGCAGCAGAGCTCCGTCAGCAGTCTGAAAGAAAGCTATGGCGAAAACCTCATTGCTGTTTTCCCTGGCAGCCGAAAGCAGGAGGTCAGGGCCAACTTGCCGGTAATACTCCGGGCCTGCAGAATGCTGGGGAGGGTGTGCGGGCCGCTTAAATTCGCCGTCGCCTGCCCGCACGGCCCGGCCCGGGACGAGGCTGACGTCATAATCGGGGGCAGCGCCACTCATGCGGAGTTGACCGGCGCAAGGCCGGCCGAGCTGGCTAAGGCGGCCATGTTGTGTTTAACCAAGTCCGGTACCATCACACTTGAAATAGCCTCTCAAAACACGCCGATGGTTATACTCTATCGAGTATCTCCTTTCCTTTATTTTATCATTTCAGGTATGACCCACACCCCCCATGCCGGCATAGTCAACGCCCTGGCCGGAGAAACGATCTGTCCTGAAAAAGTGATGTGGCGTTCCGACCCTCGCTGGCTTTGCGAGGAAGCGCGGCGACTTATTGAAGAAAAACAGCGTTACAGAGAAAACGTGGAGGCGCTGCGCGCACTGATCGACCGCGTCGGCGCCCCCGGCGCCACCAGCCGCACGGCGGATATCGCTTTTGATATGATGGTGTAAGCGGGTTGTTCCACCGCGCAAGGGGGCTCCAACAGGCCGGTTTGAGACGCTGTAAGTGTTGTTAGCATAAGAATTAGGAATAGTGTCTCTCTGGACACCTTCGGGTGCCAGGTGGCACTATTCCTCATTCCTCATTTCTGATTCCGGCTTGTCCGGGTTGGGTTTTGCCGGTTTTTTTTCAGATATGAAGGAACAAAGTCTTTTCTTTTGCGTCTAATCAATTACAGGGTAAGTGGCCCGATGAACGAGAAAATTGTTGAAGAACGTTTGCTGATAGAGAGGGCTTGTGGCGGCGACAGAGAGGCTTGCGGGGAGCTTATAGCTCGCCATCAGGACTTAATTTACAATTCTATCGTCTATATGGTGGGCGATGCGGACGACGCTGAAGACCTTGCGCAAATTGTTTTTTTAAAAGCTATTAGAAATTTGGATTCCTTTCAGGGGCGCGCAAAGTTAAGCACGTGGCTTTATTCTATAATGGTAAACACTGTAAGGTCTTTTTGGCGCGATAAGAAATCCGGAGGAAATCCCGTCAGCCTGGACGGTTCTCAAGATCAGGGTGAGCAGGGGCGCCCGTTGAAGGTAAGTCTCCGGGCGAGGGGAGACGAGCCGTGGGAGGCGCTGACGGCGAAAGAAAACGTCGAGTTAGTCAGGGCTGCGATAGCGGGGCTGAAGGACGGCTATCGGGAGATTGTGGTGTTGCGCGACATCGAAGGGCTTTCTTATAGACGTCTGGCGTCGGTTCTCGGGATATCGACGGGTACGGTGAAAAGCCGGCTTTCCCGTGCCCGGGATGCATTACAGCAGGAGCTGGAACGGCTTATGGAGGGTAAGTAATGGAGAAAAAATGCAAATCGATGCGGATGCGATTCTCCGACTATAAAGATAATAAGCTTGACGGGATTGAATCGGCGAACCTTGAACTGCACCTGCAGCAATGCGGGTTGTGCAGAGGTGAATGGGGGAAGTTTAAAAAATCAGTCGAAGCGGTGAGAAATCTGCCGCACATGGAAGCGCCCGGCGAGCTGGCGGAGAGCGTGCTCTGTGAACTGGGGCTGGCGGAGACCGGGGCGTCGGGGGTCTTCCGTGCCTACTCCCGGTCGATTGCGGTTGCGGCCTCTCTTTTGATTGTTTTTACTGTGACTTTGCTGATCTATCGCGGGCATCGTCTGTCTGTGCCGCAAAGGGTGTGGGAATCCGAACCGGCGTCGGATAAGGGCGAGGATAGCCGTGAGATCGCTGACGAAAGCGTTGATAAAATGAGCGAACGCGACAGACGTGAAGCTCCCTCCGTGGCGGGCACTCTGGCGCCGCTTATGCGAGGCGGCGCGGCGGTGTCGGATGTCCCGGGTTATGGAGACGATTTTGCCGGAAGGCGGCCCCGGAGCGGTGAAGAACCGGTCGGGCAGGTGTGGCTTGCCGAGGTTTCTGCGCCGGAGGCTCCCGTAGAGATAGCGGATGTGCTTCGTTCGTTCGGGGCGGAAAACATCACACTTTCAGCCGGAACCGGAGAAAAATCGGAGACGCTGGGACTGAATTTTGACCTTGATCCGGAAGTATGGGGGAAACTTTTGGCGCGGCTTAAACGCGAATACGGAATCAGGAGCGCGGTATTGCCGGAGGATGTCCGGAAAACTGAAGTTCGGGAAGATGAGGCGGTCCTGCGGGCCATTCCGGATGAGGCCGGAGAAATTACTGCGACACGCTCAAAAATCGCGCGCAAACCGCAGTATGAGAGAGTTTTAGAATCCGAAGAAGAACAGGAAAAACGGCCGCCGGTGGTCAACATAACCATCAGGTTCGGTAAGAAGTGAGCGGTGTGGACGGATCAGAAAAAATTAAACAGAAAAAACTTACATCGCAAATTCCTCTTTTCCATTTCCAGTTGCATTTCACAGGACTTTCATGTATAATTCCCGCTGGTGGGTGTTTTGTGGTAAGTTCTCATTGAACGATGTTTCGTGGTAGAAAAAAGAAGAAGAACCACAGATGGAGACTGATGCACACTGATGTAATCTTTAAAGTCTTGAGTCTTATCCGTATTAATCTGTTCCATCTTAGGCGCTTTATATCGCAACATCGACAACAAATTGTCGATGTACTAAAAGATAATATCGTTTGCCGTCAGGCCCGAAGGGCCGATTGATTAATAGCCCGGTGTGGAAGCGCCCTGCCGTTGGGCGCTGTAACCCCGGGAAACTCGCGCAGACAACAGAAAAGAGCCCTGAAAGGGCGATTCAAAGGAGAGCGGGGACAGAGGGCAAGCCCCTTTCTTGAGTCGCCCCGTCGGGGCTCTTGTGCAGGATGACACCGTTTTCCCCGGGTTTTCTTCGGTCACCCGGGGCTAAGGGTGAGTCAGCCCTTCGGGCCTGTGATTGTGGTGCGGGCTTCTTTGTTTGCCGCGCCGCAAGGCGCCCCATTTTCAGAGCGAAGCCTTTGAAAATGCGTAGATGCGTTATATTCGAGGCACCGGCGTGTTTCTGATGTTGAGATACATCTTTTCTGGAAAGGAGAGAAAATGCGAAAAACGATAGTCTTTACATTGTTGGCAGTGGTTCTTGCATTCAGCGGATGTGCGACGGTTACTGGAACGGCTACAGGCATGCCGATGGGCGCCATAGATGCTCCGGCGGAGACCTATCGTCAAAACCGGGAAGCTTTTGATGATTATCCGATACTTCACGGGTTGAATGTGATAGTCATGGTTCCCGTTGGAGCCGTGACAGGTCCGGTGCTGGGCTTTGCAAAGGGTATCTCGCTTGATGTTCAGTGTGCAATCGGCAGGCAGAACTATGGCAATGTGTTCGGCACTTACGAGGAGCCCAGCATATGGCGTCCTTATACGTTGAGATGGGAGACATTGAGGAGGTGATGCGTTTTTGTGCAGGCGGATTCTGAAAAAGTTGCTATGGACGGGCCTCGAATACTGGGGGTCAGCGAGCTGACGTCCGGTATAAAGGAGGCTTTGGATGTCAATTTCCCCGACGTTTGTGTTCAGGGAGAGATATCACAATACACCCGTGCCGCTTCCGGGCATGTATACATGACGTTGAAGGACGAGCGTGCGGTGCTGAAGGCTATTTTGTGGCGTTCGGTGGCGCAACGCACGGAATTTGGGCTGGAAGAAGGGCTTGAGGTGATATGTCGTGGCAGCGTAGATGTTTACCCCCCGCGAGGCAGCTATCAGCTGATAGTCAGGGATATCCACCCCTGTGGCATGGGCTCTCTGCAGCTGGCGTATAAGCAGCTATTGGATCGTCTTGAGAGGGAGGGGCTTTTCGCCAAAAGCCACAAGAAGCCTCTCCCGGCTTTCCCTGCTAAAATTGGCATTATAACCAGTGAAACCGGGGCTGCGGTGCGCGATATGATCCGGATAATAAGGCGCCGCTGGCCGCCGGCGACGCTTTTTTTGCTGCCAACGCCGGTGCAGGGGCGCGAGGCGGCCGTCCGGATTGCAGAGGCGATCGCTTTTCTGAATGAAAAGTGCCCGGAGCTTGACGTGATCATTGCAGGCCGGGGTGGGGGCAGTCTTGAAGACCTCTGGCCGTTTAACGAAGAGTGTGTGGCAAGGGCGATATTCGCGAGCAGGATACCCGTGGTCAGCGCCGTAGGGCACGAAGTTGACTTTTCTGTCTCTGATTTTGTGGCCGACCTGCGTGCGGCCACACCTTCGGAAGCGGCGGAAAATACGGTGCCCGACCGTTTTGAAGTGCTGGCAGGGGCCGATCAGCTCGCCAAACGTCTTTGCCGGGCATTGGCCGGAAGAGCGCAGGCCGGCCGGCAGCAGTTGGAGGCGCTGGGGAGTCGCCACGTGTTCAGGCATCCCGAATCCATGCTTCATGACAGGAACCTGCGGCTTGACGAACTCAATGACTGCATGAATTCTGCAGTGAGTCGGTTCAGAGAAAATAAGGCGCAACGCGTTGAGTCTCTGAAAGACCGGCTTTCAGCCCTCAGCCCATTGAGTGTGTTGGAAAGAGGATACAGTATAACCTTAGACCCCGACGGCAAGCCGGTGACGGATGCGGAATCGTTAAGTGATGGTGAGTCGATTGAGACGTTGCTTCGCCGTGGTCGCATAAGTTCGCGAGTTGAAAAGTGAGCGTGTTAAGATT
>PWZK01000358.1 GCA_003567495.1 Candidatus Brocadiaceae bacterium | reverse complement strand
CTGGAACCAGCCCATGCCGCCCCTTATTGTTCGCCGGCAAGGTGAGGCCTGGACCCGGCCGTTTGTGACTGTTTATGCACCCCGTCACGGCAACCAACCTGTTGCCGCCAGAGAAGTGGAAGCTCTTGGCGAGAATAGCTGGCGCGTCAGTGGAGACGGATGGAAAGTTGATTTTGAACTGGATGGCCGGGAATTGTCCTATGAACTGATAAGACAGTGAGATCAATGAAAGTCAGGAATTCTGATTCCAAAATCCGGCTTGTCAGGGTCAGGCTTTAAATTGCGGCAAATATTGCATGTGTGCTTCTATGAGGTGGCCGGCCAGTTCCTCTGCGCAGTCCTTATCGTGCAGCATAGGTGAGGCGAACATGGCCTGTGCCACTTTCCTGCGGTCGCCTTCGGTTGCCGCTTCCACGGTCAGTTCAATCTCGGTAACAACGCTCTGAACCATCCCCAGCAGCGGTTCGGGAACCGGCCCTGCGGCGATCGGATGTATGCCGATGGAGTCGACCGCGGCCCAGGTTTCGACCGGCACGTCCGGCGGCAGGTTGCTTATCTGGCCCCGATTGGGCATAGTTGCCATTATGCGTGAGGTGGCGCCGGTATGGAGCGATTCCACCGCCACCGATAATCCTTCCAAAGACGGTTTTAATTCCGGCCATTCCTCACGTCCTTCCAGCGTATCGGCGATCAGCCTCCTTTTTTTGTCTTTTCCGTTGCGGCGCCTCGGGAGCACGCCCTTGCGCCTTATGCGGTGTCTGGAGATAGTATCGGGGGCGTTCAGGTAATAGGGGAAATTTTCCGCCACATGCGGCGCGGAACCGACGGGAAAGTAGCCGAACCGCTCGAAAAGCTCAAACGACAGCAAACGGCCCATGGTGTCCTTACTCTCGAACATGGCCTCGATTTCATCGTCGGTGGTATTGGTTTTCACCGGGCCTGTCCGTTCGGCCTCGAAACGAAGGTATTCCTTTACGTTCATGCGAGAGATGTCGGCGGGTTTACCTTTAACCGTGAGGTCTTTCAGCCATGTTCCGTGATTTACTCCGACGCTGACCGCTTCGAACTCATTCCGCTGAACGCCGAAAAAACTGGCCAGAAAGGCGGCGGTGCCCTCGTAGTTATGGCAGAGTCCGGCGACTTTCACGTTGCTTTCTTTATCCACAACCCTTGTGAGCTGGTTGAGGGGATTGGTCACGTGGACCAGCCAGGCTTCGGGGCAGAGTCGTTCCATGCGGCGGGCGATGTCCAGAAACACCGGCACATTGCGAAGGGTGCGCGATATGCCGCCGGGGCCTACGGTGTCCGCCACTGTATGGTAAACGCCGAATTTCTCCGGTATGGTATAGTCCAGGTGCATGGCTTCCACGTCGCCGGTGGAAATCGAGATGCAAACGGTGTCGGCCCCGTCCAGTGCTTCGTCCAGTTCGGCGGCTCGAACGTTCCAACCCGTGCCGCATTTCTCGGCCAACACGCTGCAGTAGCGCCTGAGAAGCTCAAGGGCATCGGGGTCTATGTCCACCAGCACAAGCTCGCTTCCCGCAATCCCCTCTCTTAAAAAAAGATCTTTTGCCAGTGTGGGCGTCCAGTTGTAACTACCGCCTCCGATCAGAACAACTTTGATACTCATGCGAAACTTTCTCCGTTAAAAAATCATGTTAGACGTGAACCATGTGCGTCTGAAGGAAATGTATATAATACGGTACAGGAAAAAACGTTGCAAATGCAAAAAAGTTTACAGCGCAAATTCCCAACCCGGACGAGCCGGAATCTGGAATGTGCGTAGTGGTTAATGGTCGTTCCTTCGTCATTAGTTTTCGGGTGCTGGCTATTGAATATTCACTTTTTTGTATGTCGACAACAAATTATCGATCTGCGAAAAAGCGAGAAGCCTTTTTGCCGTTTTAGTCGTTGCCGTTATACTAATTCTTTTCAAGTTCTTTTTTGAAAAGAATTAGGCGCTTACTTGACCCGGTATCGCTACCGCAATAGAATGTATATGTAAAGTCTCGGTGAGCTTCGTCTGTTTTTATGGTTGAGTACTGTTTTTGTGAGTTATGATCGGACTGTCATTTGAAAGAAAAAACGAACAAATTGGCGCAATTCATAGAGATCGCCGGCAAGCAGCAGAGACCGCAGCTTCTCTGTCTGTGGGTTAAGAGGTGCTATGAAAACGGCAAAACAGTTTTAATCCGGGTGGACAGCGAAAAGGCCGCCGGCTATGTAGACGGGCTTTTGTGGACATTTGAGGATGCCGGTTTTCTGCCCCACGCCGTTGCTGTCGCAGAGAGCGGGGTGGAACCTGCGGTTGATCCGATTTTGATATGTGCCGGGCAGGAGCGGTTGCCGATTATGCAGGTGCTGGTGGAGGCGAGCGGTGGAGAGCCCTGTGGCTGTTTTGAGAAATTCGATCATATCATTGACTTTGCTTATTTGTATGACGAACACCTGAAATCCATGAGTCGAAGGCGTTTCGGGGCCTATCAGTCTGCCGGTTACAGCATGCGGTTGATCAAGGGCGTGGAGAAAAACTAATTTTATGGTAGCGAGGTTATAACCATGCGAAGAATAACTATAAAGCAGGCTGTCGAGTTCGCTATCGGTCTGGAAAAGAATGGTATTAAGTTTTATAAAGAGTGTGGAGAAAACTCAAAGAAAGATGAGGCTCGCAACCTTTTTTTCTTCCTTGCCGCGGAGGAAGGCAAGCATCTTGAAGTTCTGAGCCGCATGTTTTCCGGCGTAGGCCGCTACGATACGCCTTCTGTCGAGGGGAAACGCGCTCAGATGCTTCTGGACGCTTACGCGAAAGCTTTTCTCCCGGGCCAGGCATTGGCGGATGATAAGTCGCTTAAGAAAATGGATGCAGTGGGCGCCATCGACTTCGGTATAAAGACAGAGCTTAACGGAATCGATTATTACAATCAGCTCAGAAAAATAGTTGCGGAGGAACATGCCGGCCTTATAGATAATATAATCAAAGAAGAGAGAGAGCATTACAGGAAGTTTGTAAACTTTAAAAAATCACTTCAGCAAAAAAACGAATAGCCCGGATATTTCACGCGTTTCCAGCGGTGCAGCTGCGCGAAAGGCAAGCGCCGCCTGCCTGTGCGTGTCCCACGCAGACGGGCTGTATTCATATACGCGAAGCGCACCTGACAAAGCAGATGCACCGCCTGCCTGCAGCAGGCAGGCTGGGAGCGCGCCCGCAGGGTCTGCTTGTGAGAAAAGCGGGATAACAAAGAGGGGGGAGGTCAAATGTTTATTCTGAAAATGATCCGCAAGGCTGGAAGGTTTATCCGCGGCGGCGCATCGCCGCTGCAAATCGCGCTTGGTGCGTTTCTGGGCGTTTTTATCGGTTTTATCCCTGGATTCAACCTGCTTACGCTGCTTGCGGTTACAGCTCTGGTGATCTTCAACGCGCATCTTGGAACGGCGCTGCTTGGCCTGGGAATAGGCAAAATATGCATGCATCTGCTTGCCCCGGCCAGTTTCAGGATTGGATATGCGATCATACACAATTTTGGTATTGAAAGTCTTTTCGCAGGAGTGATTAACGCGCCGGTACTGGCGTTTGCCGGGCTGGAGCGCTACTGCACTATAGGCGCGATGCCGTTTATTGTCCTTGCAGCCGGCCTTTATGCGTACGCCATGATAAAAAGCGTCCGATTTCTGAGAACGGTGTTTTTCGGTGCAGGCGAGGCAGCGCCGTTTATCACCAGAATAGCCGGCTTCAAACCTGTTGCATTCCTTATCCGGATCATTTTTGGGAAGAAGAAAGATGTTGACGCACCAAAACCCATGTTGAGAAAGAGCGGAGTGGTGTTTGCCGGTGTTGTGGCTTGTTTTGTAATCGCGCTGGAGTTTTTTGCGCTTAACACCGCTTTTCGGTGGGGGGCGGTTTATGCTATGGAGAAGTTAAACGGCGCGGAGGTCAATGTAGAGGTGGCGAGGCTCTCACTTTTCGGCGGCAGTTTCGTGCTGAGCGGGCTTGAACTGACGGATCCTGAAAAACCTGAATATAATCGTTTCCAGACCGCGGAGGTGACCGCAGATATCAGCCTTCGGGACCTGCTTGCCCGGCGCCTGACGGTCAGCAGGCTTTCGGTGCGCGGGGTGCGGACCGGCACGCGGAGGGAAGTTGCCGGGGCTGTCTATGAAGAGCCCCCGCCTTTGCCTGACCCGGACCCGGACGATCCCTCTGTTTTTGATTATTTTAAAGATGCAGAAAATGTGGAGCGGGCGGTCAGATTCGTTGCCGACCTTTTAGAAAGACAAAAGGAGCGCAGCCTTGAGCGGATGGAACGGATGGAGGAGCCGGCACGGTATGCTTTTGAGACCGCTGAATCTATAGGTTATCTTAACACTACGGCCACCGAACTGCTCAGACGGCATCCGGCCCTCAGCGTGCGGGAAATCGAAATTGCCGAGATGGAAATCCTGGAGCCGGTTGACAGGTACAAAGTGGTTGTATCGGAACTAACAACCGCTCCTGTCATGGCCGGAAAGCCCACGGAATTGCACGTTTTCTCATCGGGTCCGGGGGCTGAGACACCGGTATGGATAGGGCTCAATTTGCACTTACTCCAGGAGCCGCACCGGCTCAGAGTAAACATGGAGGGAATACCGGTAGGAAAAGAAGCCGGTTTCGAGTTTTCCGACATCGTGCCTGTCCGGCTTTTAGGCGGTGTGGCCCGGGTCGAAGCGGACGGAAGGTTTCAAGTGGAGATGCTTGATATACCGTTCAGCGTCACGCTTTCGGGCCTTGACATGGAAATTGAGGATGGCGAAAGCATAGCGGGGATGGGCCCTGAATTGTCCGGGGTGGTCGCTTCAGCCCTGGCAACCTTCAGTTTGTATGGCAGGTTGCACGGGCGCATGCTCTCGCCACGGGTGTCGATCGACACGTCAAAAACCGTATCCGGCGTCATGAGCAGCCTTGCGGACATCGGCCGCGAGGGCATCACCGACGCGTTGAAAGGTCGTTTCGATGATATCAAAGATTTACCGGATTTGTTCCGGAAGGAAGAAGGTGATGAGGACGCCCCCTCGGAAGGTGAAGAGCTGGAGGATATGATCCGTTCGCTGTTTTGATGTTGTAATAGCCCAAGGACAATTTTCCTTTAAGTATCCTTAAAATCTGTTACAGTGAAAGGATTCAGGCAGTTTGATCCTCTCTCCCCTTTTTACTTGAAAACAGTACAGTTTAAGCGTATAATTCCTTGTCGGTAAATATGTGCCTTTTTTTGTTGTTTTTAACCACCCCATACCTGTAAGGGATGAATCTTGGCTGCCAGCGATCAAAATGACAGGATAGCTTTTTTAAGCACTTTCCCGCCCCGCCAATGCGGCATCGCCACCTTTACAAAAAGCCTGATCAGTGCCTGCCGGTGGCGCATCAACAAAAGGCTTCAGCTGAATGTAATCGCCCTTGATAATCCGGACCTGGAATTGGCCTACACCGACCCGGTCAAATATAAGTTTGATCACAGGGGGCGCATAGATTACGTTGAAGCAGCTAAATTTCTGAATTATAGCAATGTAAGGGTGCTTTCACTCCAACACGAGTTCGGAATTTTCGGCGGGCCGGACGGCGAATATGTGCTTGATCTGGTCAGAGAGTTGCGATGCCCCGTAGTCACCACCCTCCACACCGTTCTTGACAAACCCAGCGACGGACAGTCTCAGGTGATGAAAGATCTTATCGCTTTGAGCTACCGGTTGGTAGTAATGAGTCACAAAGGCATATCATTTTTGAGGGACGTTTATGATGCCCCCCGGGAGAAGCTGACCTTTATACCACACGGTGTTGATAACCTGCCGCTGGTGGAGCCAGATAATTATAAAGAGCAGTTCGATATGTCCGGCAGGCGGGTTCTTCTCACATTCGGACTTCTGAGCGAAGGCAAAGGCATAGAAACCATGCTCAGGGCGATGCCTCCCATAGTGGAGGAACATCCCGATATATGCTATATCGTGCTGGGCGCGACACACCCCGAAATTGTCAAGCGTGAAGGGGAAAAATACCGGCTCGGGCTTCAGCGCCTGGCAAGAGACCTGGGTCTTCAACGTAACGTGTTGTTTATCGACCGGTTCGTCGAACAGCGCGAACTGGGGGAATTTCTCAAAGCAGCGGATATCTACGTAACTCCCTATCTGAACAGAGAACAAATCACAAGCGGCACACTGGCTTATGCGCTTGGTGCCGGCAAGCCCGTAGTTTCAACCAATTACTGGTATGCCGAAGAGCTTCTTGATAAGGATCGGGGCGTGCTGGTAGATGTTAAAGATGAGGACGCCCTGACTGAAGGTGTTTTGAGCCTCCTTGACGACAAGGAAAAGTTGCGGGAGATGCGGGCGAAAGCCTACGAGTACAGCAGAAATATGGTCTGGTCTCAGGTCGGCCAGCGTTACGTGGATACCTTCCGGGCGGCAATGAATGCCACACGCGTGCGGGCGATACTCCCGGACAGCACCATGCGATATACGCTTCCCGTTACCGGGGTTCCACGGCCCAAACTAAAACATTTGGCCGCATTGACGGATGACACCGGATTGTTCCAGCATGCTATATACTCTCTGCCCAACCGGAATCACGGTTACACAACCGACGATAACGCGCGCGCTCTGGTGGTGGTCGCAAAATTCCACCACCTCTTCAATGCAGGCGAAGCCCGGCGCCTGCTGGGTATATATCTTAGCTTCGTTCATTATGCGCAGAGACCGGACGGGCTGTTTTGCAATTTTATGGGGTATGACAGAACTTTTTTGGAACCGGTAGGGAGCGATGATTGTTTCGGACGTGCGCTTTGGGGTTTGGGCTATGTTATCAACAAAGGCCCGGAAGAGTTCAAGCAGTTGGCAACGGAAATCATGGAACGTTCCATTTCGAACCGGGAGCTGCTGCAGGTTATGAATCCGAGGGGAAAGGCCAACGCGATCCTGGGGCTTTACAATTACCTCCAGCGCTATCCTGAAGCACATGACATAGAAGGGAAAATTGAAATGCTGGCATCAAAAAACATGGAGTTGTTGCGGCATCATGCAGAAGGCGATTGGGTATGGTTTGAACCTGCAATTACCTACGACAATGCCCTGCTGCCGCACTCAATGTTTCTGGCGTATGAGGCCACAGGCAATGAATCATACCTGAAAGCCGGTGTGGATACGCTTGAGTTTTTACTGGATAAATGCCGGAGAGGCAACCATTTTTCTCTGGTCGGCGCGCAAGGATGGTACCCGAAAGGCGGGGTGGCCGCTCAATTCGACCAGCAGCCCATAGATGCCTGCGCCCTGACGGAAGCGCTTAAAGCTGCCTTCATCTCTACCGGGAACAGACAATATCTGAAGGATATGCGGTTGGCGTTTGACTGGTTCATGGGGGTTAACGATATTGAAGCGCCGCTGTATGATTTTGTAACCGGCGGGTGTCTCGATGGGCTGACATACAAGGGGAGCAGCCGCAATCAGGGCGCTGAAAGCACGCTTTGCTGCCTGCTTTCTCTGCTTACATTGATTGAGATGTATTCCGAACAAAATCGGATAGGTGCTTAGCCCGGGGTGTCAAAACGCTACAAATGATGGAACGAGGGGAAAAATGACAGAAAAAAAACCTGTAGTGATGGTAAGCAGCTGGCCCCCGCGCAAGTGCGGGATAGCCACCTTTGCTGAAGAAGCAATGGAGTTTGTCCAGAAAAAAGACCCGGACAGGCCGACTTACGTCATCTCTCACAAGGATGGAGAGGGCGACGGCGTTTTTCCGATAATAGATCTCGAAAGGAAAGATTGGTACGTGCCCGTCGCTGAAAAGGTTAAAGAACTGGATCCGTATGCAGTTCACCTGCAGCATGAATACGGGCTTTATAACTACGTAGACGAAGACGGCCGGTCCGACAACAACGCAGGCTTTCTTGAGCTTCTCGACAGGCTGCGGTCCGTGCCCACAATTGTCGAACCGCATACAGTTCACGGTCGCATGAAGGAACACGAGGAACAATTTATCCACGAACTGACCCCGCGCTGCAGCGTGGTGTTGTTTAAGTGTCATTATCAAAAATGGCGGCTGGAATGGACCTACTCGATGCATGGCTGGGAAATTCCGGAAAATATAATGATAGTGCCGCACGGGGCGAGGCCGGACAGGCGCTACGCCATAGACCAGGCGGACGATCTGAAAGATGAGATAGGGCTGGGGCACCTCAAAGGCAAACATATCATAGGCCTGGTGGGATGGATACAGAGAAATAAACGCTGGGATGTCGTCACCGGCATGTGGGAAGATATATGTGCCGAGATCGAGGAGAAAACCGGTGAAGACTGGCTGCTGCTTGCTGCAGGCGATCTGAGGGATCCGTATGATATCGGGGCATATGCCGAGTACCTTTCGGGCGTTAACGTGCTTGCAGAAAAAGGGGCCGCGGAGTTTTACAAGTTCACCCCCAGGGGCGCTATATACTACAAAGTGATGGCGGTCTGCGACTTTGTTCTGCTTCCATCGCTCGACGAAACACAGTCGGGCACCCTGGCGCGTATAATAGCGCTGAACAAACCGTTCATAACTACGGCGCCGCTCGAAGGGTTGACCGCCCAGACGCTGGAAAGCGGCGGCGGACTGCTTTTCTCCAATCGCGATATGCTTCAGCGGCAGATTGTCCGCATGGCGACCGACGAAAGTCTCCGGTGGCAACTGGGGTATAATCTGCATCAGTATCTTCTCAGCGAAGTCAGTTGGGAGATAATCGCAGAAAAATACTACGAGGCCTACCAAATGGCCAATTTGCAGGAACACGAAGGCATACCTGTAAGCATTCCGCCGGAGTTTTAGGCGCTTAATATCGCAATATCGACAACAAATTGTCGATGTCCTAAAAAATAATGTCGTTTGCCGTTTAGTCGTTGTCGTGGTTGTTTTATTAATTCTTTTTCAAGCAAAGCCTTGAAAAAGAATTAGCTTCCTCTCATCAACCAACTACGAACCTTGCAAATGTTGAAAAAATTACAAATTCAAAATCACAAGTTCCAGATAAATTCAAAATCACAATACCACAAATGTTAAAACATTTTTTCCAACCCGATTCAGTCGCGGTAGTCGGCGCCAGCAGGACGCCCGGTAAAATAGGTCATGACCTGGTAAAAAACATTCTCGATGCGGGTTTTGAAGGGGACATTTTCCCGGTCAATCCCAAGAGTGAAGAGATTCTGGGCCTGAGGTGTTACCCGGAGCCCGGCGCAATAGGTAAAAAAGTGGATCTGGCCGTAATAGTGCTCCCGGCGCGGCTGGTCCTGCAAGTCGTCGAGCAATGCGGCGAGGCGGGAATAGACTCCGTGATTGTCATCTCCTCGGGCTTCAAAGAGACCGGGGAGGAGGGAGCCGGTCTTGAGAACAAGCTGGTCGCTCTGTGCCGTCGTCTGGAAATGCGCTGCATCGGACCTAACTGCCTGGGCGTGATAAGCCCCCCCGACGGCCTGAACGCGTCTTTCAGCGCCACCATGCCGCAGGTCGGCAACGTGGCTTTTTTCAGCCAGAGCGGAGCGCTGGGCACCGCCGTGCTGGATTGGTTTGCGGGTGAGAAAACTGCGGGGGGACTCGGCATCTCGCGTTTTGTGAGCTATGGCAACAAGGCCGACGTTGATGAGAGCGACCTCATAGAGGCGCTTGGCGACGACCCCGGCACCGACGTCATTCTCGGTTACGTTGAGAGCATAGAGGACGGTGCAAAATTCATGAAGACCGCCAGGAAGGTAACCCGGGAAAAACCGATAATCATACTTAAGTCCGGGCGCACAAGTGCAGGTGCGCTTGCCGCCTCCAGCCACACGGGAAGCCTTGCGGGTTCGGATGCGGCCTACGAGGCCGCATTCAAACAGTGCGGGGTGATCCGGGCGCGTAATGTAACAGAATTTTTCGATTACATCAGGGCTCTTTCGCGTCAGGCGCCCCCGGCCGGGCCCCGCACTGCGATTGTGACTAACGCCGGCGGCCCGGGCATATTGGCCGCCGATACGATCGAAACACTCAGCCTGGAGATGGCGCGTTTCTCGACAACGACAACTGAAGTTCTGGGCAAAAAGCTGCCGGCGGACGCAAACATAAAAAACCCGGTCGATGTCATAGGGGATGCGCGGGCAGAACGGTACAGAACAGCTTTGGGTGCTGTTATAGAAGATGAGAACGTCGACGGTATAGTGGTCATCATCACTCCCCAGACATCGACTGAAGTTGAAGAAACCGCCCGGACAGTCGGTGAGCTGGCCCGAACGACCGACAAGCCCGTACTCGCATCCTTTATGGGGAGTTTTTTAGCCGACAGGGGGGCAAAGATACTCGAAAAAGAAGGCGTTCCAAACTATACTCATCCCGAACGCGCAGTGGTGACACTTAACGCCATGTATCTGTCCAGACAGTGGAAGGAGAAGAATATTGAGCCTGCGCCGGTCTTTAGTTTCGACAACGATGGCTTAAAGGCGGTTTTAAAAAAATCTGCAGAACAAAACAGGAACGAACTCGGAGAACGTCAGGCGCGCAAGATTCTGGAGTGTTGCTCCATTCCGCTGCCTGAAAGCATACTGGCGACAGACGAGAATGAAGCCGTCGAGGCCGCGGCACAAATAGGTGCAACGACGGTTATGAAATTGGCTTCAGACGATATATTGCACAAATCAGACGCCGGTGGCGTCCGGCTGGGACTCCGCACGGAAAATGAAGTGCGGGCGGCTTTCAACTCGATTATGGACTCGGCCGTCGCCTACAAACCCGACGCGCGAATTGAAGGCGTGCTGGTTCAGGAAATGGTAAAAGGCGGCACGGAAGTTATCGTAGGGTTTAACCGGGACCCGCAGTTCGGCCCGCTTGTAATGTTCGGGCTCGGAGGCATTTACGTAGAGTTGCTTAAAGACGTATCGTTCCGCGTGGCCCCGCTTTCGCGGACGGACGTGCGGGAGATGGTGAAGGATATACGTACGGCGGCTATTCTGAAAGGCGCAAGGGGAGAGAAGCCGGGCGACCTCGAAGCGCTCGAAGATTGCTTGCTGCGCCTCTCAAAACTCGCCACGGAATATCCCCAATTTGCAGAATGTGACATCAATCCGCTACTGGTCTTTGAAAAGGGCGGCGGCATCTGCGCCCTGGATGTGAGGTTTCGGGTGGAAAAATAGGTGCCCGATACGAACGCGCCTGTTTTTGTTTTTTTCGGCCGGTCTCAACAACCAGACAACTGCAAATTCAGGCTTGTCCGGGTCGGGCTCCATAGTATCTTATTTATAATTATCTTGTTTTTTTGGCAAAAAGATTTAATTGAGACGCTGTAAGTGT
>PWZK01000376.1 GCA_003567495.1 Candidatus Brocadiaceae bacterium | reverse complement strand
CTTTGCCGTCAGGCCCGAAGGGCCGTCTGATTCATAGCCCGGGGCGCAAGCCCCGGGAAACAGGTGCAAAAAACAGAAAAGAGCCCCGGCAGGGGCGATTCAAAGGTTTGGTGAACTTAGCCCGCTTATTTCACGCGTTTCCAGCCTGCCTGCAGCAGGCAGGCGGCGCAGATGCGAAGAAACATCCAATTTCCAATTACCAGGTTAAAAGGGCGGCGTTTTTTGCTCGCCTTGTTTGAAAACACAGCAGCTTTTAGCGCCAGCGGCGCGGCATGCTAAAGCCTGTGACGGCGCGAAGGTCCGGCAGGACTGAAGCAGAGTCACAGGACACGCCGCACGCCGCAATCGAGCACTGAAAGTGCGGTATAATATCAAGCATCACGCATGGTCCAATTACATTTTTTTATGGCGCCTTTGTGCGCGTTCGTTTATATCGTCCCTTCAGGACTCCCGTCTGTGCGATCTCCTCTCCTGTGGCTTCGATTCGGCCCCATTCGGGGCCTGCGCTCCGCCACAGGCTATAACATATCGCGCTTTCAGCGCTTATTTCGGTCGTTCTCTGGACATTGGGTATTTTAATCGCTCTTTCAGTGGCCTTTCCTTTTGTTTGTGAAAAACAAAACTCCATCCGTTCTGCCGTTGCCGTTAATTCCTCATTCCTAATTTCTAATTCCAAATTCCTAAACCCCTTCCTCTTCGTCCTCCTTGGGCGGTGCGGCGACCACTACATGGCTTGGGCGTAGAAGTTCGCCCCGGATCAAAAACCCTTTTTTTATTTCACCGACTACCTCGTTCGGATCCGCATCCGAAGTCTGCTGCTGATATACCGCATCGTGGTAATCGGGATCGAATTGTCGTCCAAGCGCATCTATCGGCTCGATTCCAAGATCGGAGAGGATGTCGTAAAATTCTTTTTCCGTAAGTTCCAGCCCCTTGCGCACGGCATCGGTATCCTCGCCGGCTTCCGAGTTTTCTATCGCACGCGCCAGACTGTCGGCAAGCGGGAGAACTTTCCGCACCAGATCGCGCATAGCATCCCCCGACGCCCTCTCGCGGATTTTTTCCATCCGGTTTCGCATGTTCATGTTCTCGGCTATGGTGCGTCGCAGACGGTCAAGATACTCATCCCGCTCCCGAGCCATTTCCTTCAGCTCTTTCAGCTCGCTACGGCTTATGCAAACTTTTTCCTCTTTTTTTCCTTCTTCTTCTGCGTGCTGCTCTGCATCAGAGCCGGGCTCAGAGCCGCAAACGGCACCGTTTTCAGCTTCATCATGCTCTTGTATATTGTCTTCCCCGGCGCGATGATTATCATAATGCCTTTGTTCATCGAACATTATTTTTGTTTCTCCTGTAGATCCGGATATGCATCTTTCAGTGCGTTTTGACGTATTCTTTAAGTTTGTTCAGAAACCCCTCTCTTTCGGGGCTGATATGGGTGCCTTCTATCTCTGAAAGTTCCCGCAGCAGCTCTTCCTGCCTGCGGGTAAGTTTCTGCGGCACTTCGATAAATGTCTTTATCAGCAGGTCACCTTTTTTGCCTGTGCGCATATCCGGCATCCCCAACCCCTTCAGTCGCAGCACATCGCCGTTGCGGGTGCCTTTTGGAACATCCGCTTCTACGGAATCAGAGTTGAGCGTGGGCACTTCGGCCGTGCCGCCCAGCGCGGCCAGTGAATACGGCAGCGGAAGGTTGCAGACCAGATCGGGGCCGCGTCGCAAAAAAAGCGGGTGTTCTTTGACCGTGATATCGCAGTAAAGGTCACCCCGGACGCCTGTTTCCGGGTCCGGTTCTCCTTTTCCTGGCATTTTCAGCCTGGTTCCCGATTCCACGCCGACAGGCACCTCGACCTGCACCTCGGATTTTTTATTGACAAGGCCTTCTCCGCCGCATACGGTGCATGGCGATTTTATTATAGTTCCTTTCCCGCCGCAGCGGGGACATGTAGTGCGCATGGCAAAGAAACCCTGCCTTTGCTCAACCTGGCCGTATCCGCGACAGTATGAGCAGGTGGCCGGCTCGGTCCCGGGCGCGGCGCCTTCGCCGTCGCAGTCCGTGCATATATCCTTTTTCTTCAGAGTAATGTTTTTCTGCGAGCCGGTTTCTACATCCTCGAGCGATACTTCCACGTTCACGCGCAGGCTGCGTCCCTTTCTCCTGTTGCCGGAATTGCTGTTGCGACCGAAAAAATCGCCGAAAATACCCCCTCCACCAAAGATGTCGCTGAAGGTTTCGAAGATGTCATCGGCAGACCTGAAGTCGTGTCTGCCTGCGCCCTTGAGCCCTTCCTCGCCGTAACGGTCGTATATCCTGCGTTTTTCCTCATCCCCCAGCACGTCATAAGCTTCGGAGGCCGCTTTGAACTTCTCGGCGGCCTCCGGATCTTCCGGGTTTCTGTCGGGGTGATACCTGAAAGCCATCCGGCGATATGCCTTTTTAATACTCTCCTGCGAGGCTTCAGGCTCCACACCAAGTGTTTTATAATAATCACGTGCCATGAGTGAATTTCAGGAT
>PWZK01000372.1 GCA_003567495.1 Candidatus Brocadiaceae bacterium | reverse complement strand
TTTACGCCTCTACCATCCCTCTTTTGCTTTATGCACTCTTCGGTTCATCTCGCCACCTGATGGTCGGGCCGGTTGCGATACTGTCACTGCTGGTGATGGCCGCATGCTCTGAGTACGCCGAGCCCGGAACCCATGAATATATCCGGATAGTGGCTTTGTTAACTCTTTTGGTCGGGATATTTCAAGTTATTCTGAGATTTTTGCGTGCGGGCTTTCTGGTCAATTTTGTTTCAAGCGCTGTGATGAGCGGTTTTATTTCTGCAGCCGCAATTATAATAATGCTCACCCAGGTGGGCCATCTACTCGGTTTAGAACTGGCTGCCGGACATTCTACAATAACGTTGATTGTCGAGGTTTTTTGTGGAATTGGCGATACGCACCTGCCGACCGCAGCGGTTGGTGTCGGGTCAGCAGGGGTTCTGTACATTACCAGAAAGAAATGGCCGCATGCTCCGTCAGCGCTGATAGTAGTCATTTTTGCGACCTTGCTGGTTTACGTCCTGAGCCTTGATGCGCTCGGAGTTTCGACTGTAGGCGAGGTTCCGGGCGGGCTGCCGCGTTTTTCCGTTCCGGTCCTGGATATAAGCATGGCCGTAAAACTTTTTCCTGCTGCAATGGTCATACTTTTTGTCGGCTACATGGAATCGATCGGTATCGCTCAGTGGACTGCTATGCGTGAGAAAGAGCGGATTTATCCGAATCGTGAGCTCGCCGGCCTGGGAGCCGCCAACATTGCTGCAGGCCTGTTTTCGGGTTATGTGGTAGCCGGCGGTTTTTCACGCACGGCGGTGAACTACAAAGCAGGGGCAAAAACACCTCTGGCATCGGTGGTTACGGCAGTATTGATACTTGGCGTGTTGCTATTTATCACCCCTCTTTTTTATTATCTGCCGGGTGCTGTGCTGGCGGCAATTATTATTGTATCCATATCCGGGTTGATCGACTATAAATACGCCCTTCGGCTTTTCCGCATAAAAAAAGCCGACGGCTGGACGCTGCTGGTCACTTTTTTTGTTACCCTGCTGGTGGGAATTGAGCAGGGCATTTTAACTGGAATAATTTTTTCGCTGACGCTGTTCGTCGCCCGAAGTTCCAGACCACGAACCGTTGTTCTTGGATATGTAGAGCGCGAGAATGCTTATCATGATATTGGGCGCTATCCGGAGGCTCAAACCGACCCTCGCATGATAATCATTCGTGTGGATGCCAGTTTGTATTTTGCCAACGCCCGATACGTCCGGGAGCGCGCAGGAGAGCAGCTGGCACAGCAGCCTGATGCAAAGTGGGTGATTCTCGACATGTCAGGCGTTAATGATATAGACGCTGTGGCTCTTTCCACGCTTGGGACTATAAAGGAAGATTTTGCCCATCACGACGTAACACTCGTTTTTGCCGGCATGAAGGCTCAGGTGCGCGAAGTGGTTGAAAAGGCCGACTGGCACAGCTCATCTCCCCGACAAAAAGACTTCCCATCACTTCATCAGGCCGTCCGGCAGCTTGAATCGGGCCATTGAGTTATATCTGTATATATGAGAAATAAATAACGGTTAACCTCTGGCGAAACTAAGCCGAGCCTGAAATTTTCGGTTTGACTTTGGCTTTTTTTTGCACTAACATGAGTAATAACGGTTGGAGCTGGAAAAAGTTTTGTACATATTCAGTGAACCACGTTTCAATCCGGCCTGTAGGGGCGAAAGATGTTTCGCCCCTACGGATATATGTGCAAACATGCGGGGTTCACGGGGGCTTACAAAGTTTTCTTTTGAATAAGTGGGGTTATGAATTATGGAATATAAGTGTGTAAGAAAGGCGACATTTATTCTGCTGTGTTCCATTTTTGCATTGGCACTCAGTTGCCACATGCGCGGCATCGCGCCTGTGGAAAGTGCGACCTATCTGGAAGATGGTACATACCGCGGGGTATTTATCGACCAGGACGCCATTCAGGTCAACGTGCAGTTCACACTAGGGGACGGCGTTGTTACAGACGCTGAATTCCGCCATCTCAGGCGCGATGACAATTATCATCTGAAGGCCGAAAATGAGCCCTACAAATCGGTCATCAGGCAATATCAGGAAGCGCTGGATCACCTGGTGGGCAAAGATATCAGCGCGGCTCTTGCCGATTTATATCACCCGGAGGAAATTGTCAGCACTGAAATCGATGGATATACGTCCGCCACTATAAGAAGCTCTAAGATCATATCAGCCGTGAGGGACGGCCTGAACCGGGGCGTTTACAGCTACTGAAAAAAACGGGTTATTGACTGCAGAGATCGATCAAAGCCAGTTCTCAAAGCCGAAACATTCAGATAAACAGGAGGGTGGTCGACATGTTTTTAATGAAGGTGAAGTCCGAAGGTCTGGCACATATTTCGTATATATTGGGTGACGGAGACCGGGCGGCGGTTATCGACCCGCGTCGCGACGTTCATACTTACCTTGAGATTGCTGCAAAAAGAGGCGCCCGGATTACCCACATCTTTGAGACACACCGGAACGAGGACTATGTGACAGGCTCCAAAGACCTGTCCGAACACACGGGCGCCGACATCCATCACGGAAGCGCGCTTGATTTTAAATATGGAAGCCCGGTGTCTGAAGGTGATACGTTTGACTTCGGGGATATACGGCTGAGAGTGCTGGAGACACCCGGGCATACGTTTGAAAGCATTTCGCTGGTAATGACTGACAAAAATTACGGCGACGACCCGGTCGGCGTTTTTTCGGGCGACGCTCTGTTTGTCGGTGATGTGGGCCGTACCGATTTTTTTCCCGACCGCGCTCGCGAAGTCGCCGGACTTCTTTATGACAGCATTTTCGGGAAACTGCTGCCGCTCGGAGATCAAACTATATTATACCCGGCTCACGGTGCGGGTTCCGTGTGCGGTGACAGCATGGCTTCGCGTGAGTTTTCCACGCTGGGCCTTGAACGGAAAAACAACCCGGCACTGCATAAGACCGATCGGGAGGATTTCATAAATTACAAGGTAGATGAAAAGCATTATAAGCCGCCGTATTTCCGGAGAATGGAAAAATACAATCTTGAGGGCGCTCCGTCGCTGGCCGAGATGCCTCGTCCTGTGCCATTCAACCCGGATGCCGTGGCGAACGCTGTAGAAAGCGGTGCGGTGTTAGTTGATTTGCGAAGCCCGGAGGCATTCGCTGGTGCGTTTATTCCAGGCAGCCTGGCCATTCCGCTCGAGATGGTGCCGGCTTATATTGGCTATCTTGTCGATTATAACCGGGATCTGGTCCTGATACCCGAGACCAGGGAGCAGGTTCGCACGGCGGTGAGATATCTTATACGCCTTGGCTATGACCGCATACCGGGGTATCTGGAGGGCGGCGTTCATGCCTGGGAGGTGAGTGGACGCAGGTATGACCGTATCGGCACCCTGCATGCGAAAGACCTGGAGACGCGATTGAAAGATGATAGCGCTTCATTTACCCTGTTGGACGTCCGGAAGATCACTGAATATGAAAGCGCAAGGCTGGAAGGGGCTACCCATATTTTTCTGGGCGAACTAACGGATCGCATAGACGAACTCGACAGGGATAAGCCGGTGGTAACTTTTTGCGGCAGCGGGGCACGGGCGGTGATCGCCGCTTCGATCCTTAAAAAGCACGGATTCAGACAGGTTGAGGACAACCTCGGCTCGATGGCCGCCTGTTCCAGTATAGGCTGTCATATTCAGAAAGGATAATTAGCTCGTTTATTTTCATGAGCTTCCTCCTTCTATGTCGCTCACTCTTGCAGAGATGATGGACGACTCCTTCCTGGGGTCGGACCGAAGCGAGTCCCTTAACCCGCTTTTTCACGCGTTCTCAGCGGTGCATATGCGCGAAAGGCAAACGCCGCTGTATTAAATCAGGTGATCGGTAATTTTCAGTAAGAAAAGTTAATGTTGGGGAGATCTGAAAATGGTTGAACAAATAGCAGAAGATGTTTACTGGGTCGGAGCTGTTGACTGGGACCTGAGGAGCTTTCACGGACACGAGCTTTCAACGCCCCGCGGCTCCACGTATAACGCGTATCTTATCCTCGATGAAAAAAACGTGCTTGTAGATACCGTCTGGGGTCCTTTTAAGGAAAAACTGATCGAAAACATATCCGAAGTCATCGACCCCTCCGAAATAGACATCGTTGTGGCCAATCACGCTGAGACCGACCATTCCGGCGCACTGGCGGAAGTGCTGAGATATTCTCCCGATGCCACCGTGATATGTTCCAGGATGGGCGAGAAGAACATCCGTGGACATTTTCACAGCGACTGGAACTTCAGAACGGTATCGACCGGCGACAGCGTAGGGATCGGAGGTGAGACGCTGCACTTCATTGGCGCCCCGATGCTGCACTGGCCCGACAGCATGTTCACTTATCTCGGGGAAAAGAAAATCCTGATGCCGAACGACGCATTTGGACAGCATTACGCAACGAGTTTTAGGTTCAACGACCAGGTCGACCAGACCGAGCTTTATCAGGAGGCTTTGAAGTATTACGTAAACATCCTGACGCCTTTCAGCTCTCAGGTGAGCGGTAAAATAGATGAGGTTCTGGAGCTCGGATTGCCGGTGGAGATGATCGCTCCCAGCCACGGAGTTATCTGGCGCCGGGAGCCGCTGCAGATAGTGGAAAAATACCGCGACTGGGCGGCGCAGCAGCCGGAAGAAAGAGCGGTGCTGCTCTATGATACCATGTGGGGCGCTACCCGCAGGATGGCGGAAGCTATCGGAGACGGCCTGGCCGAAAACGAGATATCCTTTAAACTGATCGATATAGCCGTATCTGATCTTAACGACGCTCTGGTGGAGGTTTTTAAATCGGGCATAATCGGTGTGGGATCGCCCACCGCAAACGGCGAGGTGCTGCCCACGGTCAGTTCGCTCCTTACGTCTCTGAAAGCGCTTAAGTTTAAGAACAAACGCGGCTTTGCATTCGGCTCTTACGGATGGAGCGGCGAAGGCGTCGGAAAAATCAATCAGGAACTCCAGGATGCCGGGATCGAGGTGGGGGTTGAAGGGCTCAGCTGCAAGTGGCAGCCGACGCCGGAGGACCTGGAACAATGCCGGGCCGGGGGCAAAGAGTTCGGGCGAATCTTCAAAGCCTGATAACAAAAGAGGCAAGGCTCGGGGCCTCGCTTCCATGCGTCTTTGCGCCATTAGGTTCACACATTCGCCGTCGGCTATTTTCCGTCCGGCGGTCCGGATCGGATATCCTCCCACTGCAGCCTGATGGAGTTTGACACCACCGTTATTGAGCTGAGCGCCATCGCTATGGGGGCCATAACCGGATGAAGAAGCCCCAGCATGGCCGTGGGGATGGCCACAACGTTGTAGAAAAATGCCCAGAAAAGGTTCTGTTTTATTTTGCGGAATGTGGCGCGGCTCAGCTTTACCGCGCTTACCACGGCCCCGAGCTCGCCGCGCACCAGCGTAATATCGCCGCTTTCAATGGCCACGTCCGTGCCGGTGCCCAGCGCTATGCCGACGTCGGCCTGAGCCAGGGCGGGCGCATCGTTTATCCCGTCGCCCACCATCGCCACCGGGCCGGTCTCGGCCTGAATTTGCTTTATCTCCGACGCCTTCTGATCGGGCATAACTCCGGCAATAACTTTTTCTATACCGGCCTGACCGGCTATGGCGCGGGCGGTTCGCAGGTTGTCTCCGCTCATCATAACTATCTCAAAACCCATATCCTTCAGCTCTTTTACCGCGTCTGCGGAGCCGGATTTGAGGGTGTCCGCCAGGCCGAGCGTGCCGATCACCTCACCGCCCACGGCAACAATCATCGTAGTCCTGGCATTCTCTTCCAGTTCCGTAATGGTCTTTTCTGCTGCCGAGTAATCTATCTCCTCCTCTTCCATAAGAGCGCGCGTGCCGACCGCTATCCGCTGGTCATCGGCACTGCCTACTATGCCGCGTCCCGTTACCGCTCTGAAATCGGAGCTTTCTCCAATCTCGATGCCTTCTTCCTCTGCTTTTGCCACAACGGCGCGGGCGAGGGGGTGTTCGGAGTTGTTCTCGAGCGTGGCGGCACGGTAAAGGAGGTCCCGTTTACTTGCACCTTTCAGCGGCACGAGGTCGGTTACCACCGGCTCACCGCGGGTAAGCGTGCCGGTTTTGTCGAAGACGATCGTCTTCACCTCTTTCATGAGTTCGATGGCCTCTCCCGAGCGGATGAGTATGCCGTTCTGCGCACCGCGTCCGCTGCCCGCCATAAGCGCCGTCGGCGTGGCCAGTCCGAGCGCGCAGGGACAGGCGATGACCATTACCGCAACGGCCGCGAACACGGCAAGGGAGAAGCGACCGAGGTCGGGATCCACCCAGGGCAGAAATCCGCTTGCCCAGGCGGCCACGAACTGAAACTGGGCCGGGAAAACCGCCCACATGATAAAGGTGATAATGGAGATGGAGATAACCGCCGGCACGAAATAGCCGGTTACGCGGTCGGCGAATGCCTGCACGGGCACTTTGGTGGCCTGAGCCTCACGCACCAGCTCCACAACCTGGGATAGGAAAGAGTCTTTGCCCACCTTGGTGGCTTTTACCTTGAGTATGCCGTCCTGATTGACCGTGGCGCCTATCACCTCGTCCCCCTCTTCCCGAACTGCGGGGATCGATTCCCCTGTGGCCATGGACTCATCAACGGAGCTGCGCCCTTCGGTAACCACCCCGTCGGCGGGAATTTTCTCACCGGGCCTGACTACCATAATATCCCCTTTTTGCACTTCGCCTATGGGAACTTCGACCTCTTCGCCGTCCCTTATCACGCGGGCGCTTTTTGCTCCCATCTCCATAATCTGTCTGATAGCCTTGCTTGCGCGCCCCCTGGTCAGGGCCTCGATATACCTTCCCACCAGGTGAAAGGCCAGTATCATGGCGGCCACCCCCGAATAGTTATCGATTCCAAGTCCCAGGGCGGCCAGCGGGCCGGTGAGAAATGCCGCCGCGGTGCCCAGGGCTATCAGCGCATCCATGTTGGGGGCGAGGTGGAGCATGCTTCTGGTTGCGCTTTTAAACGTCTCCCTTCCGGACAGGGTTATAACTCCCAGTGCAAGCACCACCATGACAAGGTTATATGCGGGCACGGATACGGCAAAGAACATGTGCGCAATCATAATGGTCATCATGGGGAGGGTTAAGGCCCAGGCCAGGATCATGTTACGGCGTGAGGCCAGCAGTTCGACTTCCTTCTCCTCACCTTCGCCGCCGCCTTCATCGGGAAAAATCTCCGCCTCGTATCCGGCCCTGCTCACTGCGTCGATCAGGTCGGATATGGAAGCGGCGTTGGAGTCGTAACTGACTTTTGCGCGTTCGGCGGGGAAATTAACCGAGGCTGATATTACCCCCGGCGTCTTCCCCAGTGCCTTCTCGATGTTGCCGGCGCAGCTTGCGCATGACATACCGGACAGAGAGAGCGTGCCGGTAGCGGTGCCGGATGCTCCTTCTTCCTCCGCCGGTTTCGCGCCGTAACCCACGTTTTCCACGGTTGTAACGAGGTCGGATTCCGAGACCGACCGGGGATCATACTCCACACGAGCCCGTTCGGCGGGAAAACTGACCGAGGCCGAGGCCACGCCGGGGGTTTTGCGCAGCGCTTTTTCTATGTTGGAAGCACAACTTGCGCAGTTCATGCCCGATAGGGCGAGGGTGGAGGTGGCGCAAGCTCCGCCTGACTCCTCATTTTCCGCATCCGAAGAATGCTTTTCACCGGGCTCTGGCACCGGACAGGACTCTTTTTCTCCACTTTTCCCGGCTTTAAGATATTTCTCCGGATTCATCTCGAATTTATCTTTGCATGATACGTTGCAGAAAAAATACGTTCTGCCGCAATGTTCCACTGTTGCCGCTGCATCCTCTTTATTTACTTCCATCCCACATACAGGATCAACAGGCATTTTCATGTCTCCTTTTCAAGTTTGTGGACATATTGTTTTCTGAGCAAAGAGATTTTCTACCGCATACCGACTCGCTTTTATTCCTTGAATTCGTTTATCAGAGCGGTAATGGTTTCTCTGGAATCACCGAAGAGCATTCTGGTGTTCTCACCATAAAAAAGTGCATTTTCAACGCCGGCAAATCCCGGTCTCATGGACCTCTTAAGCACTATCACGGTTTTGGCGCGATGGACTTCGATTATGGGCATGCCGTAAATAGGGCTGGACTCATCGTTGATAGCCGCGGGATTCACGACGTCATTGGCTCCGATTACCACTGCCACGTCAACGGAGTCTATTATGGAATTTATGTCCTCCATCTCGACAAGCTGGTCGTAGGGGACATTGGCTTCGGAGAGGAGAACGTTCATATGGCCGGGCATCCTGCCGGCAACCGGATGGATGGCGTATTGCACTTCCGTACCGTTTTCTTCCAGCAACTCGCCAAATTCCCTTACCTGATGCTGGGCCTGGGCGGCAGCGAGCCCGTAGCCCGGAACGAAAACTACCGAATGAGCAGCCTCAAAAATATAGTAAGCATCCTCGGCGCTGATGGGCTCGACTTCTCCTTGCTGTTCCCCACCGGAGGTCGTGCCGGAGTCCGAACCGAATCCGCTGAAAAGAACGTTGCTCAGGGAGCGGTTCATGGCCTTGCACATGATATTGGTCAGGATAAGGCCGCTTGCACCGACGAGTGAGCCTGCCACGATAAGAATGTTGTTCTGGATAACAAACCCGGCTGCACATGCGGCAAGGCCCGAATAGCTGTTGAGCAGCGAAATAACCACCGGCATATCGGCGCCGCCTATCGGAATGACAGTCAGGATTCCAAAGACCAGGGCCACTGCTATAACCGCCAGAAGCCAGGGGTGGCCGGCCGCGGGATTCCAGACAAACAGAACGGCAGGCAGAGTTACAGCAAAAACGACAGCGATATTCAACGTCTGCTGTCCTTTGAAAAGGTACGGTCGGCCCGGGATCTTTCCGCTGAGCTTGCCATAAGCGATGAGGCTGCCGGAAAAGGTTAAGCCTCCTATGAAGATGGATAAAGGCATGACCATGGCTGTGAAAAGGGGAGGAGACTGCGCTCCATAATATCTACTGAGGTACTCGAACCATGCCAGCAGCAGGCTGGCGCCGCCGCCGAAACCGTTAAATATCGCCACCATCTCCGGCATGGAGGTCATTTCCACCTTTTTTGCCGAAAAAACTCCTATGGAGCCCCCGATTGCCAGGCCGAGGAAAATCCATTTGTAATCCAGCCCACTGGAAAAAAGCACCATAACGATCGCCAGCAACATGCCCATGGCGGAAATCATGTTGCCCTTACGGGCCGTCTCGGGCGAAGACAGAAGCTTCAGACCGAAGATGAACAGGGCCGCCGATACCACGTAGCTGAAGTTGATAAGAAGATCGATATTATTCATTTATCATCCGCATCTTTTTTTCTGAACATGGAGAGCATACGGTCGGTAACGAGATAGCCTCCGAAGACGTTTATGGCGGCCATGGCTACGGCGGCTGTGCCGAGAATAACACCCGCTGTCGTCTGATCCAGCTGGAAGGAGGATATCGCACCGATCAGGGTTATCCCCGAGATGGCGTTGGCCCCGGACATTAAGGGCGTATGCAGGGTTGAAGGCACTTTGGATATTATCTCAAATCCGAGAAAAATTGAGAGCAGAAGCACAAAGGTCAAAAATACCGCTGTCATATCAGCCTCCCTGACGTAAGAAGTTCTTATAGGTTTCGCTGTAAATTTCTCCTGCATGGGTTATGAGACAGCCCTTGAAAATATCGTTTTCAGGATCAATTCTGAAGACTTTATCCTCCTCGTCCCAGAAGTGTAGGATAAAGTTGGCGAGGTTGGCCGAGTACATCTGGCTGGCGTAGACCGGCACTCTGCCGGGCAGGTTGCCGTAACCGACTATTTTAACGCCATGGACTTCTACAACGTCGCCGGGCTGCGAACCTTCCACGTTTCCCCCGGTTTCCACCGCCATATCAACTATCACACTGCCGGGCCGCATCCGGCGGATCATATCATCGGTGACGATACGCGGGGCCGGTTTCCCGAAGACCTGGGCCGTAGTGATAACCACATCGGCCAGTGCGCACGATTTGGCCATGCCTTCCTGCTGCTTTCGGAGCTGCTCGTCGGTCAGCGCTTTTGCATAACCCTCTTCGGTCTCTCCGGTCTCTCCCAGGTCGATTTTAACAAACCTTGCGCCCAGAGATTTCACTTGTTCGGCCGTTTCCGGACGAGTATCAAAGGCCTCTACCCGGGCGCCAAGCCTCCTGGCGGTGGCTATGGCTTGCAGGCCGGCAACACCCGCCCCGATAATGAAGACGCGCGCCGGTTCAAGGGTGCCCGACGGCGTGGTGAGCATGGGGAATATCTTGTCAAGCTGTGCGGCGGCCTCGATGACAGCCACATATCCACCCAGGTTGGCCTGTGAACTCAGGGCGTCCATCTTCTGTGCCACGGTGGAACGGGGGATCATCTCCATGCTGAGGGCCTCTATGCCCCGGGCGGCAAACCGCTCGATAAGTTCCCTTTCATTGAAAGGGTCCAGGTAACTGATATGGATGGCGCCTTCCTTCATAGATTCGATCTCTTCGGCCGGGGGTTTATGAAGGCGCAGAACTATATCGGCCGAACCCAGCAGCAGCTCCCTGTCCGATTCTACCGCGGCCCCTTCCTTTTCGTATTCTTCATCTGAAAAACGGCAACTCTCACCAATGCCTGACTCTACGGTGATTTCGGCCCCGTTTTTGACGAGCCTGCCGGCGGAGGCCGGCACCAGCGGGATGCGTTTTTCCTCAGGCCGCGTTTCTTTTAATGCAACTATTTTCACAGTTTTTATGTGGCTTGACTAAAAAGTAACGGCAAAACGGAAAAGGCGGGCGAGACGCCCGCGTTCCCGGGACGGCAGACGAGTCATACGCCCTTCAGAACCGTCGACCAGATGTGGTTTATTGAATACTTAAAAACTATGATAACGCAATTGGCACACATGCTAAAAGTCATAGGTGAAAAACACACAAATAGTCTTTTTACTTTTGTTTGGCTGCAAGCACGGTAACGTCGTCCGAGCCGGGGGTTTCGCCGCGGTGTTTTGCAAGAGCTGTTTGCAGCTTTTCGAGGATCAGAATTCCTGATCTCATGTCCATGAGATCAGGAATTCTGAGATACATAAGTCTTTTTTATGTAGCATGTTAGGCAGAATGAGCCTGTTTCACTTGCTTTTTTAGAATTTGAAAGTAAAATGATACCTCTCCAATGGTTTTTCCAAAGTAAAACACTATACCCAAAAGGAGAGGTACCATTATGCCACAAACTATTTTACCATTTTTGCACGCTGGTGCAAATGAATTGTCGGAAAAAATATCCGTAGCCAACCAAAATGACACCT
>PWZK01000109.1 GCA_003567495.1 Candidatus Brocadiaceae bacterium | reverse complement strand
TTGCATGCGGGCTCTGCGGATACGCGGAACTTAGGTGCTTGTAGGCGGCAAGGGCTTTTTCGCTCTCTCCTGCTTTTCTGAGTAGGTCTGCTACGCGGGCGTATCCCCCGGCGGTAAATGCACCCTCATCGATCCCGGCGCGTGCACGCCAGAACCTGCCCACGGTGGCGTCGGCCTGGCGCTTCTCTACCATATCCGGGTAAGCCTTAAGCAGCTGCCTTCGGCTTTGCGCAGCGCCGTAGTAGTCTTCGTCCCGAAGGTAGAGCTCCTCGACCCTCTCGGCAAGCTCGAGGTGAGCGTCGTAGCCTGGCTCGGTCTTCTCTATAATGGCGCTGAAGGAGGCCGCCGCATCACCATACCGCTTTCGGTCAATATAAAAATCCGCAAGTGCCGCATGAATTTCTACCGCGTAATCGATGTCGCTTCCATGTTTTTCGAGCGCTTCGAGGTAGGTTTCCTCCGCCTTATCGTGCAGGTCGAGGTTTGCAAAACGGGACGCAATCTCGAGGTAATTATCAAGGGCGGGCTCTATCTTCAGGAAAGCTCTGTAAGAATCGGCCGCCTTCTCGTAGTTTGCTTCGGCAATATAGAACTCTGCGAGGGCGCAGTAAATATCGGCCGCGTAGTCGGGGTCGGGGGCGTATTGCTCCAGTGCCTGCAGGTAGGTCTTCTCGGCAAGGGCGGGCTTATCGAGTTCGGCGAGGCGGGCGGCAAGCTCCGGCAAAGCGGCCTTTGCCTCAGGGACGGCGAGCAGGTGGGTAAGGACATTTTCGAATTCGCCTTTTTCTGCGAAAACCTCCAGTGCGCGACCTCGAAAGTCATCTTCCAGCAGAACGCGCCATATATCGCGCTCTTCGGCCGCGCTCCTCATGCTCTCTCCGGCCTCAAAGACCAGCGCCAGAGCTTCCAGGCGGAAAGAGTCTGGTTCGTCCTCATCTTTTGCAAAATCAGCCAGCACCAAGGCCGCATGACGGGCCTGCTGCGGGGTGAGGTCTTTTAAAACGTCATTGATCTCTTTGGCTACGCTTTCTGAGCTCATCAAAGCCAGAACAGCCAGGCTTCTGATTGCCCTTGTTTTGATGTGATCGCGCCCGCTCTCAAGAGACTCAAGCAGATGCGGGAGCTCTTCTTCCACGTCCGCTTCTATCTCGTAGAAAGCTCCCGCCACCGCCCATATAACTTCTCTGTGGGGATCACCGAGTGCCATGGCGAGCGCCTGGAGGGCGCCTTCCGGGGCGCCTGGGCCCATAAGCGCCAGGCTTGAGGCCGCATGGCGGCGAACTTCGGGGGTCTCGTGCTTTAGCAGGGCTTTTTTAAGTGCCGGCGTCGCCGGTTCTCCGATATCCGCCAGCGCATTTGCAGCCGCCCAGGCGACGTGGTGATTCTCGTCGGCCAGCGTTTCAATGAGGGCGGGCACGGCTCCGTGGGCGCCGGTGCCCATCTCGCCCAGTCTGAGGGCGGCCTGAAACCTCTCGCGCGGCTCTTCACTCCGGAGCTGCGACAAAGCGGCGCCTGAAGTATCGGCAAAGCAGGGCTGGGGGATGATCAGCAGGAGGGCGGCGATCCATAAAATAGCGGCTGCGTAACCTGATGAACATGTTTTTTCGCCTTCGCCCCTTATCAAGTCTTTCGTGCACATATCATTCCCCTCCCGCAGCAGAAATCATCGTATAGGTGTGGAGGGGAACGAAAGCCAGAAAAAAGCGTAGCGTATTCGGTAGAAAAGGGGAAAAGCGAAATCGCGCGGCGGGCATGCGCAAAAAAAGGATCAGGCGGAGGCGGTGATGAAGGCGGGGAGGTCTGTCTGTCTGTCACTTTATTCTTACCCCAAAAAGTTTGTGGTAATGAACAGAGCAGAAAAAACGGCGACTATTTTCCCTTTTGCTACAGACATAATACACCAGAAAATCTGAATGTCAAGTGAAAACTCAGATTCCTTTTGAAATCTCATTTTCCACACCGCCTTTTTTGGCGAATCTTCGGCCTTCTGGTGGTCTCTTCCGGCACTTGAAAGACTGTGTCAGTTGGCATAACATATATCAAATGACAATGTTAGGGTAGCAGGAGCATTATGGGGTATTTGCATTTCATCATTAAAACCGACAAGATTCGCGTTGTCTTTTTACTTGTAAGTCGCTGTTGATTAATATATTATACCCTTTTCGGTCAGGCACTATATTAACATAAAAGGATGGCAACTTCCCCGATGGTTGAGGTTATTTGTGGCTTTGGCCGGGCTTGTACTTGCGCTTAATCTCGCGGCCGGCATTGTCGCTGCAAATGTTTCAAGTATTATAAGGGCCGCCCCGCAATACCAGGAGCAGCTTGAAAAAATATTGCACGATTTACCGTTCGGTATTGAAATAGAAGATGTGCCGGCCCTGTCGCAATTAACCCGGGAAATCGATATTAAACCGACGTGACAGGACGACCGGCACCGTGATCGGAGAATCTCCCATCTCAATCCCACACATAACGTTCTTACGATTAAATATCCCTGTTCAGGGAAATGTGGTTGAGTTG
>PWZK01000032.1 GCA_003567495.1 Candidatus Brocadiaceae bacterium | reverse complement strand
TTGCGTTCGAGATCGCGCCCGAGGGGGCCGCATTTTGCAGCTTTTTTCATATCGTGGGCAAGCTCCAGGAGCCGTGTTATCCGGTTCGGGCTCCAGTCCAGGAGCGTAACAAGGTGATTGGCTGATGTTGATTCGGTAATCATAGATCTGTTTACCAATTTCTCAGTATGACGGCAATTTATCTCAAATAGTAAATATAACTATATATTCATTTTCAACGACTTCGCTCTGAAAACGGGGTGCCTTCGGCGCGGCAAGCACCCAACTACTATAAACCCACACAGCATTGCAAGTCAAGTTTGCATCCCCGTGACAGGGGTTTTTCACGCATCATGACCTTGCAGGAAGAATCCGCACGGTTTGGCGTTCAGGATATCTCCGGGGCCGAGCCAGCCTCGCCGGGCGGTGGTGATACCAAAACGCATGAGGCCGTATTGCGCTGCGGTGTGGGCGTCCGTGCCGATGGCAACCATTATGCCGGCTTTTTTTGCCTCCCTGCAAGTAATGTCGTTTATGTCCAGACGCTCGGGGTGGGCGTTGAGTTCAAGCGCGGTGTTATGTTCGCTGCACGCTTCGATTATTTCATGCACGGTCACCGGATATGGTTCGCGCCGGTTCAGCAAGCGCCCGGTAAGGTGCCCAATGCAGTCTACATGCGGATTGCGAATGGCGTAGATTATCCTCTCGGTCATCCGGGACTCACTCATGTTGAAATGATCGTGTATCGATGCAATTACCCAGTCCAGCTCTTCCAGCACGCTATCGGCATAATCGAGCGAGCCGTCTTTAAGTATATCTACTTCGGTTCCTTTCAGCACGCTGAACCCATCCGTTTCTGCATTAACGCGGTCTATTAGTTCATTTCGTTCTTTAAGTTCGTCTTCATCGATCCCGCCGGCAACTGTAAGGTTTTTACTGTGGTCTGTTATAGCGACATAACGGTAACCAATTTTAGCGGCGGCGTGTGCCATTTCTTCGACGGTCATGGCGCCGTCCGAGAAGGTGCAATGTGCGTGCAGGTCACCCTTGATATGTTCCTGTTCTATCAGCTTCGGAAGCTCGTCGGCTCCGGCAGCTTCCACCTCGCCCCTGTCCTCTCTGAGCTGCGGCGGGATGAACGGCAGATCGAGAGATGCATATATGCTTTCTTCGTCCTTTCCCGCTATTTTTTCTTCCCCGCGAAAAACCCCGTATTCATTGATTTTCAGACCGCGCTCGGCTGCCAGTGAACGCAGTTTGACATTATGCTCTTTGGAGCCAGTGAAGTACTGCAGCGCTGCGCCGAAACTTTCCTTTGGCACGACACGCAGATCGACCTGCATGCCGCTTTTTGTTCTGATGCTCCCTTTGGTATCGCCCTCGGCAAGGGTTTCTGCGCACATCGGGAGCCGGGTAAAGGTTTTTATTATATGACGTCCACGGCGTGCTTTTTCATGGTCTGGCTGGTCTGATCGGCTGCAGGGCAGGCTCTCGTTTGTCGGCTCGTTCGTGTCTGTTTCGGCAGCGAGAATATCTACGTCGCCGATTGTCTCCCTTCCGCGCCTGAGCGAACCGGCCACTTCAAGTTGTTTCAGGCCGGCATGTTCCTTCAGCGCTGCTATGATCTCTTTTGCCGCAGGCATGGCTTCTCCCAGAAGGATTCTGCCTTTATAAGATTTTACAAAAGCGATGCCTTTTTTCATTTTTTGGATGGTTTTCGCCCCGATCCCCGGCATGCCTTCCAGCCGGCCTTTCTCTATCGCCTCCTCAAGGCTCGTCATATCGGTTATGCCCTTTTCATCTATCAGCCGGGCAATGGTTTTAGGCCCGACATCCGGGATTTCAAGAAGTTTCAGCGCCCCCGGGGGAACGGATTTGAGACGCTTTTGATAGTCGCTCATCTGTCCTGTTTCAAGATACTCGCGTATTTTTGCCGCGCTGCTTTTGCCGATCCCCGGAATCTTTTCGATGGGATGGGAGCCGGCAAAATCACCAATATCTTCAGGCATATCTCTGAGTATGGTCGCCACTTTACGGTAAGAATTTATTCTGAAAGGGTTTTCACCCCGTATCTCCATGATGTCCGCCATGGTATCGAACATTATGGCGATGTCTTGATTTATCATGGTATGTTGTCCGGGTTTTATGCGTTTTTTTCTTAAACCGCCGAAAAATGTTTTCCATACGATAACCGATTACTCAGTTCGGTGCAAATCATCTGAAATCGGCTGCATTTGACTTACATTTTGCATTTTGTTAAACTGTTGTTTCGTTGTTCTGAGTGGGGGATTAGCTCAGCTGGGAGAGCGCTACAATGGCATTGTAGAGGCCGCGGGTTCGAGTCCCGCATCCTCCACCACTTCCCCAGAACCTTTGTAAATCCTCAGTGAAACCCGTTGGTTTACTACATAGTTGCCTTTTGTAGCGCAGGCGTCCCGCTTGCATCGTACGGGAGGCCGTAAGTCCTCAGTGAACCACGTCTTCCCCGGGAACGCGGACGTCTCGTCCGCACTAACGGCATGCGGGCGGGGACGCCCGCGTTCCCGGCAACGGCAAACGGCGGTTTAAGTGCCCGTAC
>PWZK01000270.1 GCA_003567495.1 Candidatus Brocadiaceae bacterium | reverse complement strand
CTGAAAGTCACGCGTTCCTGCGTTGTATAGCCTAAGCAATTCGTCTCTTGTCATTTCGTGGCCTCCTCTCGTTGTTGCTTAACCCACTCAGCCTCGGCGTCAGTCAGCGCATACAAAATATGACCCGGCCCACCGACATCCCCAGGGTTCAAACTAGCGCCATCAATAGTCGCGCTGCACAAGGTTATACTGCGCAGATCCGCGCCTCGGAGGTTCGCGCCCTTTAGGTCCGTGCCCATGAGGTCCGCGCCCATGAGGTCCGCGCCCTTTAGGTTCGTGCCACGGACGTCCGCGAACGACAGGTCCGCGCCCTGTAGGTTCGCGCCCGACAGGTTCGCTTCCGATAGGTTCGCGCCCGACAGGTTCGCTTCCGATAGGTTCGCGCCCCGGAGGTCCGCGAACGACAGGTCCGCGCCCTGAAAGTCACGCGTTCCTGCGTTGTATAGCCTAAGCAATTCGTCTCTTGTCATTTCGTGGCCCCTTCTTCAGTGGCGGACTCCGTGGTTGATTCCGCAGCAGTATCCGCTGCCGCGGCCGCCGTCGCGGTCGCTACGCCATCAGTTTTAAGTTCCCGATAGGCTTCCCGAAGCTCGTTGAGCTTGCCTACGGTTATCTCTGAGCTGCTAGACACCCCAGCTATCTTTAGCACCGTGGCCGCGTCGTAACCCAGAGCCGCGTACGCCGCCAGCATATCGGTAACCCGCTTCGGGTCTGCTTCCGCATCTGGTTCCTGCTGTGTGGCGGGTTCCGCCCGGCTGGCCGCCGGCGGTGGCGGCACGGCGGCTTCGGCAGGTTGCGCTTTGACGTCCGCGTCGTAGCGTTGTGTAGGGTAATCCCGCGCCTCCTCTGCGGCGATGAGCCCCCTGAGTACATCCGGAAAAGCATCGCGTAACGCGAAGGACCGCGCGCGCATTTGCAGCATACGGCGGGGGTAATCTTGCCAGGGGCCACTCTTGCTAGATAGCTTAGCGCGCTTAGCATCAGACCACGAAAACGACCGCGTGACAGGTGGTTGCCCCCGGCGTTGTGCCCGGCAATAAGCCGTCAAGTTATCCCCTTCGCCTTCCTCCCATTCGGCAAGCTCTTCCACAAGCCCGCTTGCGTAACATAGCCCTGGCATCGCGTCGCCCCACACAGACGGTTTCCCATTTATTACAGCAATGTTCTGGACGCTTTGCATGGCGGCCAAACCTACCTCAAGTCCCATAGCGATCTTGACCATCACTGTCTCGGCTGTATCGCCTTTCGGGGCGAGGCCAGACTTTACGACCGCTTGGCTAAACCGATAGATATCATCCATAGTGTTTAGCTGGAGTCCGCGCTGTTGACTTGCCACCTGAATCTCATTACTCATGGTTACTTCTCCTCCTCTGTCAGCCGCCGGACGGCGGCGGCGAGCTCGGCCTTTACTCCTTGGTTATTCATTCTCCCAACTCCTTCTCCGCCTGCTTCTCGTTGAGCCGCCGAAACACACGCGTCCGGCTTGGCTTTACCTCGTAGCCCTTGCGCTCTTGCCACGTCAACTTCAGCGCTCCTGTACCGGTGCGCACGTAAGTTGCGTCCTTTACCCGCGCCTCGATCTTGGCTTTGAGCGCCTTTTCGTCTTTATTGAGCGTGCTTAGTTCGCCCCGTATACGGTCTAGGTCAGAGATCCATTCCGCCAACTCTTCATCGGCCTCGATAACCTCACCCGTGTCGTCGGGATGAAGCCGCCGGAACGTCTCTATGTCGCGGGGCGTAACGTCCGGCGGCACGTCCGCCACCACGTGGCGTCGCCACCAATCGATGACATATTGGATGCTGTCCTCTGCCCACGCCTGGTTGTAAGGCACCTCGTATTCGCGATAGTCGCTGAGGCCTATCAGGACGGCCAGCGTGACGGTGTTGTCTATCTTGTGATAGATCCTGTCGTACGCACGTCGCTGTATCTGGCATTGCACCCGATGGCGTATGGGCGCATCATCCGCCCAGTCGTCGCGGTTGTACACTTCCGTCGTCTTGAGTTCCACGATACGCCCCTGCTCGTAGTCTATCGCGTCCGGCGTGGCCCATAGCCGGGGGTTGGCTTCCCGATACGTGATCGGCACATCGAACATCTCCGCGTCCCGCTCCGGCACGTCGTTGTAGTACTGCAACACCGTAGGCTGATGGCGTTTGCCGGCCAGCATCGCGGCGTTCTCCTCGTCGGGGTCGAGGCGGCCTGTCTTTATGGCCCACACCTTGTACGGCGTGGTGTAGGAGTCATAGCCCAACACTGCCGCCACCTCTGAGGCCCCGAGCCCTGCGTTACGGTCAAACTCGACGCCTTGGTTATCTATCCATTGCTTACTCATCGTCATCCCCCTTGCCCTGGACGCCGAAATGGCGGGATAGGTCATTAATGGTCGCCCGCAAACCGCGAACTGCTTTTTCGAACACACCGGGGTCTTCGTCACGCAGTTTACAACCCATCTCCCCGGCCATATGCCGCGCCTGCCTTATCAGGCTCTGTAGTCTGTACACCTCATCTGTCACGGTGGCCGCGTCCGTCGCGTCGCTTATGGTGATGTCCACGCCCGCG
>PWZK01000099.1 GCA_003567495.1 Candidatus Brocadiaceae bacterium | reverse complement strand
TTCTTCAGATGTTTTGATGCGGATAGAGGAGCTGGATTTAGATACGGTCACAACCATAAAATTAAATACTGCCCCTCCTGAAGAACAGCCGCGATGGCAGGAATTAAAGTCTCTTTCAACCGGTCAGAAAGCTACGGCCGTGCTGCTCATGCTTCTACTGGAATCTGAAGCTCCACTCATTGTTGATCAGCCGGAAGACGATCTGGACAATCGTTTTATCACTGAAGGCATAGTGCCACGCATGCGAGAGGAAAAATGTCGACGCCAATTCATTTTTTCCACTCATAATGCAAATATCCCCGTGCTGGGCGATGCGGAACTTATTCTGGGTCTCAAAGCTAAAGGGGAAGCCGCCAGCGGAACAGCATGCGTTCCAAAAGAGCTTATGGGATCAATCGACTCTAAGAAAGTTCGCGAACTTATTGAAGAAATACTTGAAGGCGGAAAGGCGGCATTCGAGGTACGCCGGCTGAAATATGGGTTTTAATAGTAACAGGAGAGTTTATGAGAACAGCAGAAATTCTTGAATTCATACGTAATGGTGAGGATTCAGGCGTTGAATTCAAAAGAGATGACATATCAAACTACGATCTGGCCAAGGAGCTTGTGGCTTTTCTAAATTTTGAAGGGGGAACAGTACTTCTCGGCGTCGAAGATGACGGGTCCATATCAGGTACCACACGTGAAAACCTGGAAGAATGGGTCGGCGAGGTTTGCCGCCGTAAAATCGATCCACCTATCATCCCGTTTCTTTCCTGGGCAAAGGACGCTAAACCGGACAAAGATATTCTAACTGTTCAGGTTCCTTGCGGCCCTGATAAACCCTATGCCAGGATACATAACAACCGTCACACCTATTATATACGTGTAGGCAGCACCGTCCGGGAAGTCAGTCGAGAAGAACTTGAGCGTATGTTCCAGGCGTCCGGACGTATCCAATATGGACTGAAACCGGTACCGGGTGCGTCCCTGGACGACTTTGATCGACGCCGATTGCGGCATTATTTCAATTCTATTCTCGGTTGTGAATTGCCGAACGATGAAGATGCCGAGAGTTGGGAAACACAATTATGTAACCTTGACCTTATGGTAGAAAAAGCCGGACAGACTTATGTTACAGTGGATGGCATGTTGCTTTTCGGCAAAAATCCGAAAAGATTTTTACCGCAGTCCGGCATACGCGCTTTATGTTATGAAAGCGACAGCCCTGATTATGCTACGAAGGCCGATCAAGACCTCAAAGGCCCCTTGCTCCCTCTTTTTGCTATAAAAAAAGAAGATGCCGATTCTATTATCGAATCGGGACTGGTTGAACAGGCTCTGGATTTTATCAATCGCAATACTCAATCTTCTTCAAAACTGGAAGGCGGACGCCGAATAGACACTCCCCTTTACCCTTCCTCTGTTCTGCGCGAGGCTATCGTTAATGCCCTTGTTCACCGCGATTACAGCATCGCCGGAGTTGATATTTCCCTGACAATATACTCAGATAGACTGGAGATCCAAAGTCCGGGAAAACTCCCCAACACAGTTACCATCGACTCACTGCGCGCGGGATTGCGTTATGCTCGCAATCAAACGCTGGTGAATATCATGCGGGACTATCGGTATGTTGATTTCCGTGGTATGGGAGTCCGGGAAAAAATCATACCGGGAATGCGCAGACATAACGACACTGAACCGGATTTCATTGAAGAACACGACCGGTTTACAGTGCAACTCTGGAGGGGAGCAAAACATTAATCTTACTAACCGCAGGGACGCAGAGGACAGGAAGGAAAAAGGAAGGTATAACACGACTAAAACGTAAAATTAAGGCTACATACGAATGTAATAAAGAGTATCTTTTGCCTCCGTAGTCGTTATCTGTGCCCTCTGCGTCTCTGCGGTTTATCAAGTTAATCGATATGATATCAAAAGAATGCAAAAGATTAATAGAAGTTGATTTCCCGATAGCGGAAGTGAGTAAGCACTCGGCCAGGGAGAAATCTATCCGGCATGGCCATCCCTCAACCCTGCATCTGTGGTGGGCCCGGCGCCCGCTGGCTGCCTGCCGTGCTGTGCTGCTCGGCCTGCTGTTGCCTGATCCCTGCGATCCAAATTGTCCTGACGATTTTAAGCAGAATGCACGTGAAGCAATCGGGAGCATGTATAACTTTGACGGCAATGATGCCGACCTGCGGAAGATGCTGCTCGATTTTATCGCGGACTTTGCAAACTGGGACAATGCTGCAAAGGACGTTTATCTGAAGGCGGGACGGAAATTGGTTTCGGCGGCGCATTTCGAAGAACCCCCGCTTGTGGTTGACCCCTTCGCCGGCGGTGGATCCATACCGCTGGAAGCACTCAGAGTGGGGTGCGAGGCGTTTTCCAGTGACCTGAATCCGGTCGCGTGCCTGATACAGAAGGTGATGCTGGAGGATATACCACGCCACGGAACGGAGTTAGCAGACGAATTGCGTAAGGTAGGGAAGCAGATCAAAGAAAAAGCTGAGAAGGAACTCGCTGAGTTTTATCCACCGGAACCGGACGGTGGCAAACCCATTGCTTACCTCTGGGCAAGA
>PWZK01000290.1 GCA_003567495.1 Candidatus Brocadiaceae bacterium | reverse complement strand
CTGGTCGAACGCGACCTGCTGCTGGTAAGGGTTCACAGCGGCGGCGGGAAACGCGGGGAGATAATCGAGCTGGTGAATGTGTTCAGGGCGAAGGTGGTTGACGTCGGACGGAAAGACATGCTTATACAGGTAGAAGGTACCGAACAGAAAGTGGAAGGATTGCTCGATCTGCTCCGCCCGTTCGGCATAAAGGAAATCGTGCGCACTGGCAGAGTGGCGCTCCCTCGTTCAATTGTCAGGGCGGAATAGGCTTAAGATGTTGAAGTATCCTGTGTGTGGCGTTTGTGTTTCAGAAAAGACTGTGTCGCTGCACAACCAAGTGGTGGCAACATGTTGTAGCATGTGCGCCATATGAGCGCCAATAGGACGCATAGGTCCTATGAGTCCTATAAACCCTATACATTGGTGCAGCGGTTTTTTACAACAGCCGTTGAAAACGGGAGTGAATATTATGTCTTCCAGAGAAGTAATTGACAATCTGCTGCGAGGCCGTAAGGCCACTCGCGTGGGGCTATACGACAAACCCTGGTCCGATACCCTTGATTGCTGGATTGATCAGGGCTATCCGGTGGATGAAAGCGGCAAGCCGGCCGCTGCGGTTGAACACTTTGATTTTGATATGGCCGGGTGTGGAGGATGGTTCGATATCCTGCCGTTGAGAGGCGTCTCAGAGATAGAAGAAGAAACCGATGATTGGGTGGTTAAAAGGAACGGCGCGGGTGCCGCGCTGAAGAAGTGGAAGAACAAATCCGGCACCCCGGAGCATATTGATTTTCGCATGACAAGCCGCGAAGTCTGGGAGCGGGACTATCGAGACCACCTCCTGAAACTGGATCGTGACCGTTTAAATTTCGAGAGTACCAGCCAATCGCTTGAGAAGCATAAAAAGGCCGGTAGGTGGACTTATTACGGTAATATTTTTATTTGGGAGAATATGCGCCAGAGTATGGGGGATTTTTGCCTGTACGAAAGCCTTCTGCTGGACCCGGAATGGATAAAAGACTATGGGCGCGTTTACACCGATTTTTTTAAAATGCATTACAATGCCCTGTTCGAAAGAAGCGGGCTGCCCAACGGCATCTGGATGTTTGAGGATCTTGGGTATAAAGATAACTTGTTCTGCTCACCGGATATTTTAAAAGAACTGATTTTCCCTTACTATAGCGAGATGGTGGAGTTTTTTCATTCCTACGATCTGCCTGTTGTCCTTCACACATGCGGACTTGTAGAGCCTGTAGTAGACCTGATCGTGGAAGCTGGGTTTGACGCTCTAAACCCGATGGAGGTAAAGGCGGGCAACGACCCCCTGCGGATAGCGCGTAAATATAAGGATCAACTCGCGTTTGTCGGGGGGCTCGATGCCCGCGTGCTGGAGTCCGGCGACCGGGAACTGATAAGAGATCGGGTGGCCGCACTTGTCGAAGGGATGAAGGAGATGGGCGCGAGGTATGTCTTTGGCAGCGATCATTCACTTTCCCCCAATGTTGATTACGAGGATTTTAATTTTGCGCTTGAGGTTTACCGCGAATGCATGTGGTACTGATACTGTTATCACAGTATCCTAATTTTCACTGAAAATCACTAAAATATATTCTTTGTTCAGCAAAAATCTCAATTAAGTGCAATTTCTCCTAAAATACCCGTAAAAACCGGAACATATAAGTTATGGACACAAACAATTCCATTCCCATAGATAAGCTTTTTACGCACATGGTATCCGCAGGTGCCAGTGACCTCCACCTGAAGGCCGGCAACCCGCCCCTTTTCCGCATAGGCGGTTCGCTACAGCGCAAAGGGGCTTCTCTGAGTGCAGAGAAGATAAAGAAGCTGGCCAGTGACCTGTTGACGGAAAAGTCCCGGGAAAGACTTTTCAACGAGGGCAGCGTCGATCTTGCACACGAGTTCGGAGAAGACAGGCGCGTGCGGGTTGCGATTTTCCTCCAGACGGGCCGAGTCTCTCTCGTGGCCAGGCTTATCAACGCCGAGATTCCTTCACTCGAAGAGCTGCACCTGCCGGAAAATGTAAACCGGGCCGCGGAGATCCGCGAGGGGCTCATACTGGTCTGCGGCGTTACGGGGTCGGGCAAATCAACGACCCTGGCCTATCTGATCGACAAAATAAACACGGAAAGACCGCAGCATATAATAACATTCGAGGATCCCGTTGAGTACCAGTTCAAGGACAAAAAATGTGTAATCAACCAGCGGGAGTTCGGGCTGGATTTTCACAACTGGATGCATGGGATCCGCACGGGGGTCAGGTCTGACCCGGACGTTATGCTGATCGGCGAGATGCGCGATCCGGAAACGTTCCAGCTTGCGTTGACAGCCGCCGAGACCGGCCACCTCGTTTTCAGCACAATGCATACCTCGGGCGCCGCCGGGACGATCGGGCGCATACTTGACCTCTTCCCGCAGGAACAGCACGAGCAGGTGCGAAGGTCGCTTGCAATGAATCTCAAAGGAATTGTATCACAGCGTCTTTTGCCTTCCTTCAGGGAAGATTTGCAGCGCGTGCCGGCAAATGAGCTGATGTGGACGAACCCGTCCATACGAAAGGTGAT
>PWZK01000386.1 GCA_003567495.1 Candidatus Brocadiaceae bacterium | reverse complement strand
GGCAATGTTTAGAAGTTGGAAAAAACTGTCAGATCTTCTTCACGTCCGAGCACTATCAAATGATCGCCCCTTTCAAAGCGCTGATCCGGGGCGATGTTCAATATGAGTTCCGAGTCGGTTTCGCCGGCATTCGTCTCTGGTTTGTCCGGACGGCGGATACCCACAACCGTTATATTGTAGCGATTGCGAACATCAAGTTCCTTCAGCGATTTTCCAATGAATTTTTTCGGCACCTCAACCTCCGCCACGCTGACGTCCCCGCCCATCGGGATGACTTCTTTGAGTTCCGGCTGCGCGAGTCGGAATGCCGCACGTTCTGCCATAGCTTCTTCCGGATTGATGACCTCATGAGCGCCCACCTGATGCAGTATCCTTTCCTGCAGCGGGTTGCCGGCACGGGCCAGAATACGCTTCACGCCAAGCTTGCTCAAAAGGGCCGTGGTCAGTATCCCGTCCTCTACATGCTGATTTCCAATGGCGCAGATCGCCATATCCATCCGGTCGATGCCTGCCTCGCGGAGCGCTGCTTCGTCAGTGGTGTCAAGTATAAGGGCCTGGTCCACCTGATCTTTTATACCCTCGACCAGCATATGCACTCTGTCGATGGCCAAAACGGATACCCCCCTATCAGTAAGCGAAAGGGCCGCTCTCTTGCCGAAAATGCCCAATCCTATGACGACCGCACATTTTTTCATGACTGATTAACCTCCATAAGCTTTAGATTTAAATTCTTTTAAACACCGGTTGAAGGGTTTATCCGATGATCATTTTTGCATCCGGATAATCGATCTGCACCTGCCGGGTGGGACGAACAAGAACCAGAAACGTCAGCGGGCCCACCCTCCCTATATACATCAGCAGAGTAATGGCCGCTTTACCGAGCGAAGAGAGCTCGGCCGTCACCCCCATCGACAACCCGACAGTTCCAAAAGCCGAAAAACTCTCAAACAGCAGCTGGATCGGCGGATGCGGCTCGATGGCGCTGAGAAAGGCGAATACCGCCATAACCACAAGCAGGCTGCATCCGATCAGCGCAACGGCATCATAAACCATCGTCTCCGATACCCTGCGCCCCGAAAGAACAACTTTACTACGGCCACGTATAACGGCCCAGACTACCGAAAAGATGACAACCGCCGTTGTGATTTTCACGCCGCCGGCCGTCGAACCCGGACCGGCCCCGATAAACATCAGGAAGATAATCACAACCAGCGAGCCGGTCGACATCTCGTGGATCGGAAAGGTATTGAACCCGGCCGTCCTGGGAGTGACCGACTGGAAAAAAGAATGAAGAAGCGACGGCCCGAGCTGCATATCCTGGAACGCATGATTGTATTCAAGCGCCCATATCATGGCCGTTCCCGAAACGATGAGTGCAAAAGTCGCAATCAGCACAATACGCGGGTAATAGGGGAACCTCTGGCGATAGAAAAGTGAGTAAAATATAGCAAGCAGAACACTGAATCCCAGACCACCGAATATAAACAGTATGGAGACTGTCAGCGGAATGGCAGGCATCGCTTCAAAGCGCATCATACTGTCGTGAAACAGGCTGAATCCGGCATTGCAGAAGGCGCTGACCGTATGAAAAACGCCCTGATAAAGAGCTTCCGCCGGGCCGAAACCCCACATGCTAAACAGCAGCGTCAGGACAATGACGCCCATCAGCTCCACCAGCAAAGTGCCGGTGACCACAAATCTGATCAGATGCAGTGCGCTGCGACTCCTGGCCTCCCCCATGGTTTCCTGTACGGCAAACTCACCACGGAGGCCTAAGTTGGCCCCGATAGCGAGAGCTATGAACGTCGAGATCGTGATGATGCCGAGTCCGCCGATCTGTATGAGCGACAGCACCACTATTTGCCCGAAGATAGTGAGCTGCGTGCCGGTATCCACCACGATCAACCCCGTCACGCAGACCGCGCTGGTGGCCGTGAAAAGGGCATCGATAAGGCTCAGCCCCCCCTCAACGGGTGTAGCCAATGGAAGCCATAAAAGGAGTGTCCCTGCCAGAATGGTCGCGGCAAAAGAGGATAAAAGCAGGTAGGCCGGCCGCCCGAGCATGTATTCCCATAATTGTTTTGGTAAATTTGGCATTTTCTTCTTCTTCCCTGTTTTACGAGTCATTTTCCCCCGAGGTTCCCGACGCCGCCGGCAGATACAGGCTGAATACAGCCCCTTTACCCTGCTCGCTCTCCACCCATATTCTTCCACCATAAGACTCGACTATTTCTTTACTGACAGCCAGGGCATAGCCCGAAGCGCCCTTTTGAAATATACGCTCCTTCTGCTGAGGCGACAATCCGGGCCCGGAATCCTTGACGGACAAGACAACTCCGCCGTCATCACTTTTCCATGCGGAAAACTCCACTTGTCCACCCCGCGGCGAGAAACGAACGGCATTCCCGAGCAGATTGGTAAGTACCCAGCTCAGTTTGCTTCCGTCAGCAACGACCGAAGGCAGACTTTCTTCCAGCCTGGTTTCAACCTCGACTCCCAATTCACCGGCGACCTTTTGAACCGGCTGCCGGGCGGCGTTCACCAGTTCCCCGGTTTCTATGACTCTT
>PWZK01000257.1 GCA_003567495.1 Candidatus Brocadiaceae bacterium | reverse complement strand
TGCCTTCCCGGTTGCGTCGTATTTTACGGCAACGTATTTCTCCGCTGCCTCCACCACTTCCGGTGCTGGAAATGTGCCACTCTCCATCCGCCGACAGGCAGCGCAGGCATCAGCGGTGAAATAAAGCATTATCGGTTTATCGCGATTTTCGGCCTCGGCAATGCCCTCCTCCACCGACTCATGCCATTCAATCGTCTCCCGGGTCTCAGCGCCGTATTCACCATGCCGTAAGGTGAACTGGGGAAGAAAAAGATACAGCGCTGCAAGGAAAAAAAGCAATCCGACCGCTTTGCGCACTCTCTCCCATCTGGCAGATTCGGGACTCAGGCGGTCAAAGGCTCCGGTGAAAACGGATACTACAACCAAAAACGCGCAAAGCAGAAGTGTGAAGGCTTCGGGAGTGAGCAGGGTGCTCAGGTAGAGGAAATAAAGGGAAGCTCCCATCAGTCCCAAGCCCATTATGTTTTTAAGCACTTCCTGCCACCTTCCGGATTTTGGCATGTTGTGTATAACTCCGCTGAAAGTCCCGGCAAGCACAAGCAGGGTTCCCATTCCCCATGCTATAGCGGCGAAGATTAAAAAACCAGTGAGCAGTTCGGCGGTGGCTACGATAAATCCTATTGCCGCAAAAATAACCGGAGCCGCGCAGGCGGAGACTACGATGCCCGATACCATCCCGAGAAGCAAAAGGCCAAGAATACCGGTTTTACCCCTGAGTTTGGCCTGGGTCTTCGACTGCCAGCCGGCAGGGAGGTTGATCTCGAAAAAGCCGAACATCGCAAGAGAGAAAACAAAAAACAGCACGGCAAGCGCAAAATAAAGAAAGGGGTGTTGTAACTGCAAGCCGAAAGCGGCTCCCGAGGCTGCCGCTACTACTCCTATAATTGAATATGTAATGGAAATACCAAGCACGTAGATAAGCGACCGAAAAAATGCGGAGAGCTTTGTCTCGGCCTTGGAGGCGCCGATCAACGCGATTGTTACAGGGATCATGGGATATACGCATGGAGTGAGGGAAAGGGCAAGTCCGGCCAGAAAGGATATCAGGAGTATTCCCGCCAGCCCGGCGCCCTCCAGTCGCTCGGTGAAGCCGGCAGTTGCGGGCTCGTACTCGATTTCATCCGGTTCTTCGGTTTCCTCCGTAATTGTAACACCATTTTCCACCTCATCCGGGATGTCTTCTTCGCTTATAGTCGCTGTTAGGGAAAGCTCGGATTTCTCGGGCATAAAACACACGTCCGGGTTACAGGCCTGATAGCCGACGGATATAGGAATGGTTTTTTCGCCGGGAGAAGCATCAGGGAGGATGCGCAGCCGCATCTCGAACTCGAGGGTGCCGTCGTAATACTCCACATCCTCATCGAGATGCGGATCGTGTTTTATGCTCGGTTCCGGCCACTCCAAACCTACCACCGCCACAGGGGTCTGATCGGCCTCACCACCGAGCCCGGCATCCATCATGTGGTGGTAAAGGTACCAGTCAAGGGGTATATCAACCCTTACCCTGACGGTTCGTTCCGGGCCATCGCCGCCAAGCTCGGCACTGACGGAAACCGATTCCCCTTTATTGCCCGCAAAGGCAGCGGGCGAAGCGGAGTCGATTACGGGCCCAGGATAAAAAAACAGGGAGAGAAAAACCATCCATACCGCCCATATCGGCACCGATGGGGTGAAACGAAGCCGCTTCGCAAAAGATTTTTTAAGATTCGTTTTCATTCAGCATTTCCCTGATTTTACCTTCCACTTTCTCCACCGCACCGGAGCCCACGTGTTCTGCTATCAGCTCTCCGGAACGGTTATAAAGAAACACCGCCGGAAGGTCGCCGCCCCACGCTTCACTTACCTCCGAAATGAATTCGTCGGTGTTTTTCGCACGAATTATAAGGTTTGTAAAGTAGGCTTCCTGTTCCTTTAAAAAATCCCCGACCGAATCTTCCTCGCCGGGGAAGTCCGCACTGACAGCTATAACGGTGACGCCCTTATCGCTGTAGTCGGAATGGAGCCGAACAAGTTCCGGAAAGCTTGCTACGCAGGGCGGACACCACGTGGCCCAGAAATCGACCACAACGATGTCGCCCCGGTGTTTTTCAAGGATTTTATGATATTTTACAGCGTCTACCGGTTGCAATTCAACGGTATCTACCGGCTCCGGTTCTTCAGCGGGGGAGGCCTCCGGCTCTGCCGCCTCCTCGTGGGGGCTTTCCGGGCTTTCGGTGCCGTTTTGCTGGCCTTCACCACACCCGCTTATTAAAATAAAGCCCAGGCAAGGCACGAAAATGTAGAGCAGCAGGGCTGCCACCCTTGTGGGGGAAATTAAATAACGCTTGGCCATTAGGAAGCGGCTGTCACGCACCCCCTTAATATTTGTCTTTCCCTGCCCGGTTGTTGTGCCGCAGGAAGTTTTCATTTAATCCACCTATTCCATTATTGAACCCACTTAGCATTTTTATCCATTAAATATTCGTAAATATTCAGTGAACCACCTGCCTGCAGCAGGCAGGCGTTGGCCACTGTGATTACAGTACTCGATTCTAATCTTCCAGTCGAATATATATTTTATCAAATGT
>PWZK01000237.1 GCA_003567495.1 Candidatus Brocadiaceae bacterium | reverse complement strand
CGCCGCCCTCATCAGCGGCCTGACGAGCACCCTCGAAGGCTTCGCTACCATCGGCGGCGGCAACGTGAGCGTGAGCGGTACCCGGGCGGCGGGCTTCCAGATCGAGTTCGTCGGTGATCGTGCTGGGGAGGATCTCTCCGGCCTGGCCGTTTCCCTGAAGCGGGAAGCCGTGCAGGGCGCACTGATAAGCGCAAGCGTCCTCATGGGGCTCGCGGTTCTCCGCTCATTAGATCCCAGGGAAACTGCACGCCTGATGGTATATGCCGGAAGACAGGTTGGGAAAGACATCTGCGGTGGCATATACCGCCATGGACGCCGCCCGAAGGGGAAACCGTCGTTGGCGGAGCTCAGGTACACACTGAAAAATCAGAGTTGCCCTAAAAACGCTATTTAACATGCTGAGCATAAAGCCTTTATATAAGCCCCTGCCGTTGGTTTATGAAATGGTTTATGAAATATGCGGGTTAATATGCCGGCATAGGAGGCAACCCGCCAATCAGTCTGCATACTCCATAAGGCGAAAAATGAACAAAATAAACGGGTTGGCTGTGCCCATTACTTTAAAAACTGCACCCCCCGGACGTTCTGCCACAATGGCAGCCCTGGCCAGTATTCCTGCCGATGGTGTCATTATCGAATTCCTCTTCAGTTTGATTTAACCTTTCTTTTATGTATAATCACTCCCTGAACTTCCGGAGAGGTCAAAAATGTCCATAGAAAACAACATTTCCGGCGTGTCGTGCGCCATCCCCCCAAAGGCTGTTTGTTTGTTCTCGGGCGGGCTTGACAGTCGGCTGGCGGCAAGATTGGTGCTTGATCAGGGTATAGAGCTTATAGCCCTGCATTTTGAATCCATTTTTATGGTCGGGGAGGGATCCGGGAAGGTTAGCGGGCCGCAAGAGGCCGCCGCTCAACTCGGCATGGAGTTCAGGAAAATGGATTTGAGTGAAGAATTGACGGAACTTGTCAAATCTCCCCCGCACGGCCACGGGAGCGGGCTCAACCCGTGTATTGATTGTCGCATACTGCAGCTGCGCAAGGCGCACGCTTTAATGGGTGAAACGGGCGCCGGATTTATTGTGACCGGCGAAGTCGTCGGCCAGCGTCCAATGACGCAGCGCAGGGATATGATGCGCCACATAGATAAAGAGGCCGATGTGCAGGGGCTTGTGTTGAGGCCGCTTTCGGCTCTCCTTCTGGAGCCGACGGTAGCGGAAAAAACCGGCACGGTCCTCAGGCGGCGGCTTTGTTCTTTCAGCGGGCGGCGACGCACCCCGCAGATGCAACTGGCCGAGCGCCTTGGCATTTACGGCTATCCCGCGCCGGCCGGCGGTTGCAGGCTGAGGGAGCCGGGCTATTCGCGCCGACTGAAGGAATTGCTCGATCACGACGAATCGAGCGCTGCCAACATCCGCCTGCTCAGAACAGGCAGACATTTCAGGCTGAGCCCGGAAGTCAGGCTCGTGGTGGGACGCAATGAGAGTGAAAACGAACAGATCAGGGCTCATGTTTTGGATTCGGATGCGCTGCTGGAATGCAGCGGCCATGCTGGCCCCACGTCCCTGCTGAGGGGCGGTGTCTGTGAGGAGAATCTGATCTGCGCGGCGCGTATAACCGCCCGATACGGAAAAGGCCGCGACCGGTCGAAAGTTGAAGTTCGGGTGGAGGCTGGAGGCGAAAAAATCCGGTTCCTGCGTGTAAAACCGGCCGGCTTAGGTGAGTTCGACGACCGGCTTATACAATGCTAATATTCACTCCCACCCGTTCACGGAAACAATCTCTTTCAGTTTTTTTCGCGGTTTCGGGTCCGGCCATTTTGCGGGATAGCCGACTGGCAGCAGCTCTATAACCTCTACGCCCTGTGGTATACCGAGTATTTTTTTAACTTCGTCTTGTTGAAACGCGCCGATCCAGCAGGTTCCCAGGCCCAGTTCACGCGCCGCAAGCGTCATATGATCTATGGCTATGGCCAGGTCGACCAGATGAGACGGGTGCCCGCAGGTCATGATATGGTCGGTTTTAGTCGCACAGGCGGCTATGACCACCGGCGCTTCAGCTACGAAACCCTGGTTTTTGGCCGCCACGCACAGACGTTTGCGCAGATCCGGGTCGGTAACAACGATAAATTTCCAGTTCTGTTTGTTGTTGGCCGACGGTGCGCGCCTGGCCGAGTCGAGAATACGGTTGAGTTTCTCCTCTTCCACATCTTTGTCCAGGTAGCTCCGCACGCTTCTTCGAGATTTGATACATTCATATACGTCCATGGTTTCGCCTCCTCTTATTTTCAAAAAAAACGCAACCTTTTCCAGCGCCAACGGCGCGCCATTCTAAAGCCTGTGACGGCGCGAAAGTCCGACAGGACTGAAGCAGAGTCACAGGACGCGCCGCACGCCGCAACCGAGCACTGAAAGTGCGGTATAATATCAAGCCTCATGCATGGTCCAACTGCATTTTTTATGGCGCAGCTGTGCGCGATCGTTTATATCGTGGTTTGCGATTAGATATCCCCTTCAGGGAAGGGTGTCTCACGCACAGGTTTCCCGGGGCTTGCGCCCCGGGCTATGAATCAGACGGCCCTTCGGGCCT
>PWZK01000340.1 GCA_003567495.1 Candidatus Brocadiaceae bacterium | reverse complement strand
TTTCGTTCTCCGGAGTCTTTCCAGTTTCCGGGTCCCTGTAGCGGCGGAAATGGTTCAGCAGTTTATCGAATCCGCGTTCGGCGAGTTTTTCGGCCAGAAGCCAGGGTATTTCGGTCTCATCCGCTTTTACGTCCCACATCGGCTCAATTACCGGCTGCATGATGGAGACCTGCCGGTATCCGTTGGCCGGACTTCCGACCGAGAAGGCCCATTTTTCGCACATATGGTGTTTGGCCGGCAAAATGACGTCGGCAAACCAGGTCTGTTCGGAGACATGTGTGGTGATGTGCGCCGAGAAGGGCACTTTGGCCATCGCCCGTTCCCAGCGTTCGGCCTGCGGGCAGGAGAAGGCAAAGTTGTTATAATAGCCGATCGCCACTTTTATATCGTAGGGATCTTCTTCCAGGATGCTGTCGGCCACGCGGTTGGTGACCACTCCGCCGCCGGATTTGCCGCCTTTAAGCGAAGGGTATCCCCTGGTTCCGCGCCAGTCGATTTCTGGATGCCCGAGCCCTTCTTCGGCGATGCCGTCCATGTCGTCATCGGCCGGCGGGAACGAACCGATATAGGCGGGGTTCGGCGTTAGCACGCCTCCTTTGCTGTCGCTTGAGCCCACCAGCCCGTTCAGCGCGTGCGCCGCCATGGCCGAGTATCCGCCGCGCACCTGCATGACCGGTCCTCCGCCGACCCAGCAAATGGCCTGCGAGCCCGCTTCGGCGAAACCGCGAGCCACGCGCTCGATCTGCGCTGCGTGCAGGCCGGTGCGTTTTTCGGCCCATTGGGGCGTTTTGTCCTTGAGTTCCAGATTCCACCACTGCGCGATTCCGTGTGTGTATTTTTCCTCGAAAGACTCCTCATCGACCGTATCGCCGGGCGTGAAGTGGTTTTCACCGTCGCGGAAATCGCCAGCAAAATTTCGGTTCCAGAGCCCTTCGGCGAGTATGACATGTGCGATGGCAACTGCCAGTGCGCCGTCCTGTCCGGGCCGTATCGGCAGCCACTCATCGGCCTTGGCCGCAGATGCGCTATGACGCGGATCGACCACCGCCATCTTTGCGCGGTCGAGCACATCGCCCCATATGCTCACATAATAGCTGACCTGACGGTTTGTAGCAACCGGATCCGCACCCCACAGCAGCACGTACCGTGCGTTTTTTACATCGTACTGGCGGTAATCCCACAGACCCTCGGTATAATAGGCGCCGAATTTCTCAGCCTCGGCGCAGATCGCGCTGTGCGATATATTGTTCGGCGAACCGATTATGGCGGGCAGACGGCTGTAGAGGATATCGCGCATGGCCGAATAGCGCCCGCGCATGAGCAGGAATTTGTGTGTCTCACCGTTGTGCCTGAGTTTCATAATGCGATCGGCCACCATATCCAGCGCTTCGTCCCAGCTTATGGGCACAAACCCGGGATCTTCGTTTTTCCCCTTCCGCGGGTTGGTGCGTTTCATGGGTGTTTTGAGCCGGTCGGGGTCATACACCTGCTGCAGCGCAAGATGACTCCTGGGACAGCTGCGCCCGAGATTCACCTTCGAGCGCGGATTGCCGCGGACGCGCACGGCGCGTCCGTCCTGAACCAGAACTTCCAGCGAACACCAGGATGTGCAGCCCTGGCAGGTGGTGGGCACCCATTGCCCTGCTCCTTTTTCATCACCATCTCCGGCCTCGACCGCCTGAAAGTTTTTCAAAGCACCCGAGAGGGCAAAAGCTGCGGATCCGGCTACGGCGCCTTTCACAAAATTTTTCCTGCTCAGCGTGTCTTTATCCATTGTGTTTTCATCCTGTTTTTGAAAGATTGTTGCTGGAAGTTGTGCGGGGAGGCCTGGATTTCGTGAGGCGGGCGATATGCCCGCGTTCCCGGGAAAACGGTCAGATGTCCCCCTTTGAGGCCCTGGCATGTCCTGCGTTGAAGTTTCTCACATAAAATACTTTTGGTTCGGTTCCCAGATGTTCCTTAAGCCGCCACGGCCGATAGCGTTTTATCAGCCGGCTGATATCGCTTGTTTTATCGTTAAGGTCTCCGAAAATCCGCGCATCGGCCGGACAGGCCTCCACGCAGGCGGGCAGCTCTCCGCGAACGAGTCGGTGGTGGCAGAACGTGCATTTTTCCACTATTCCCCTGTAACGGAGCGCCTCTCCGGGGTCGTCGGTTTCCTTATCGACATTATAATACGGAATAACCTTTCCACCGGAGCGCTCGGTTACCTCCCGTGGGGTGGCCGTGCCGTTTGCAATAACGGCCGTCTCATCGCGCCAGAACTGGTGCGGCTCCTCGTATTTATGCCGCGATATGACGTCGTAGGGACAGGTGGCAAGACATGTGCCGCAGCCAATGCATTTTCTGGGAGAATGCCGGGTCAGGCCTCCGTTGTTGCTTTTGTACATCGCCTTTGTCGGACAAGCCGAGGCACAGGGGGCCCGCTCGCAGTGATTGCAGAGGGTAGGTATATATTCATATTGAACGTTGGGAAATTTACCAACAGTGCGCGTCTTTTTGCTCGACCACTCAACGCCGGCCTGCGTATTGTTTTCCGTCTTACACGACACAACACATGCAGCGCATCCGGTACAGCGCTGCAGGT
>PWZK01000355.1 GCA_003567495.1 Candidatus Brocadiaceae bacterium | reverse complement strand
CGCAGGTTTATGGAACATGAAATGTTCGATCGACTCCTTTTGGCATGCGCAACTGCCGAGCCAATAGGCCATGATGAGTTAACCCGGTAGTCATAATAATCGTTAGTCTGATAAAAGGGCTGACATGAGGTTTGTTTTTTAGTTTAAAAAAGGAAAGGAAAGAGCTATAGGTGGATAAATCGGGAGGATACCATGAGTAATATGCAACATCAGCGAGGAGAAATGAGATTCCGTAGCGGGGAAGTCCGGGACGCGGAGCCGACCTATGACCCGCAGGAGGACTGGATTAACCAGCGGGAGCTGGCCCGTCTCCTGGGCGTTGCTCCGGAGACCGCCAGCCGCTGGGCGAAGCAGAATCGGCTCAGCATTTTCGAACACGGGATGATCGGGGCCGGAAACCGCAAGTACAGCCGCAAACTGGTCCAGGAATACCAGGAGGTGAAGATCGGCCAGGCGCGGCAACGGATGAAAGAGGCTCTCGAAACGGGGAACGGGCCATGAGGGCTTCAGCGCTTGTAGTTCTTGAATTCTTCGGTGAAATGATTGTAGCAAAGGTGCGTATATCGCCGCTGCGTGTGCAATTCCTTATGGCCCACCAACCAGCCCACCACAATAGGATTTATCCCCTGAGTTAGAAGGTCCGTAATGAAGGTATGGCGAAAGTCGTGGAAGGATACGGGCGCATGATTGTTTTTAGAATTTACTACTGTTTTTTTTATATACTAAACACATCGCCTTTTTCCTGGGCTAATTCCTGCAAAAACGGACGCCATACGCGATGGAACAGGTTGCTGTAACTAAACTTATTTCCGTTACCGTTACAAACTACAGGTGCCTGTTCAAAGGGCCTCTCGGTTTTCCATCGTCCACTGTCATGGGTTTGATGCGCCATCTTCTTTGAAATTGCCATATAAACCCGTAATTGCCGGGATACCATATAGGGATCGCGGTCTCCACCTTTCTGAGGTGAAGCGGTTACATGAATAATATGATTTCCCAGGTCTATATCCGCCCATCTCAGACGGCGAAGCTCTCCGATCCTCATGCCGGTATGGTAAAGTAAAAATAAGACCTGCCTTATTGGAGGGTGGCGCCGCGCAGCTTGGGAGTGAATCATTGCTTCGTAAACCCCACGTGGTATATACACCGGCTCCCGCAACATATCTTTGTCTGCAGGCTCAAGGCTGTATCGTTCTACCATGTGAGCAGGATTCTTTGTGATGTAATCATATTTATGAGCAAAATTAAAAATGCCCCGGAGAACTCCCAGTAATTTGTTAGCTGTCTCTTTATGAACCATATGTATGGTTCGCCAGTGCGTGTATGTTTTTTGGTTTTAGCCATGACCGATGCCGTGACGGATTAAGCCGAAAGAGGAAATATCAATTCATCTCTTACAGACTCATTATACACCGGTCACTGATCAATTGCTAACTTAACTGTCCCCACAACTGCCCCATACATGTCATAGACAAAGAAAACCCTGAGCGTCAGCAGTGCATAACACTATGCTCAGGAAAGTTTAAGAATGGCACGCCCGGGAGGATTCGAACCCCCAACCCTCGGTTCCGAAGGACCGGACGTTATCGTCTTGCCGAGGCTATTGCCGGCGTCCGGGTGGATGAACCTCGCTGGCAGTTGCCATGGCGCGCTCATCACCTCCTGCTGCTGACCGCCACCCCTCATATGGGAAGGGATTACCCTTACTACTGTCTGTGGCGGCTGCTGGAGCCTGAAGTGCTGTCAACTTATGATGCGTTCAGCTCGTATCCGGAACAAGCGCGGCAGATGCATTTCATCCGCCGCACCAAGGAACAGATGGTGCGTCTCGACGGCAGTCCGATCTATCCGACCCGAATCTCCGATACACTCAATTACAGGCTCAGCCAGGGCGAGATCAGCGAGCAAAAGTTATACGACGAGACAACCGCTTACCTTGAGAATTACTACAACAAAGCCTCCATATTGAACCGCACCGCGGCCAGATTCGCCATGAGCATCTTCCAGCGGCGTCTGGCAAGCTCCACCTTCGCCCTGATGCGTTCGTTGCAGCGCAGGCGGGATAAACTGGACGCCCTCATGCAGCAGCTCCAATCCGGCCGCCTCACCGAAACCCAGCTCAACACCTCGCAGCAGGAGCTCAAAGCAGAGGATGTTTTCGAGACGCGAACCGCCGACGAAGAAACCACAGAGGACGAGCTCGAACTGAACGAATTGGAAGAAGAAAAAGCACTCTCGGCCGTTGCCGCAAGTTCCTTGAAAGACGTAGAAATTGAACGCAGCCAGGTCGACCGGCTCCTTGAGCTCGCCGAACAGGTTTTTCAACGGGGAGAAGAATCAAAATTCAGCAAGCTGCGCGAGATTCTTGAGGATATCAGATACAGAAACGAAAAACTGATCATATTTACAGGACACAGAGATACTCTCAATTTTCTTGTCGGCCGTCTGGAAAGTATAGGATATACCGGTCAGGTCGCAAATATTCACGGTGGGATGAGCTATCCGGAACGCGAGGATCAGGTCGAGTTTTTCAGAAAGGATGCCTCCTGCGGCGGCGCACGCTACCTGGTGGCCACCGATGCGGCCGGAGAAGGCATCAATCTCCAGTTTTGCGGGCTCATGGTGAACTACGATATGCCATGGAACCCCGCCCGCCTCGAACAGCGCATGGGACGCATCCATCGCTACGGTCAGAAAGCCGATCCGGTCATCATTATGAACCTGGCGGCTGAAGACACCCGCGAAGGACGGGTTATAAAAATCCTGATGGAAAAACTGGAGAGGATACGGAAGGAACTCGGTTCCGATAGCGTCTTCGACGTGGTCGGACGCATGATGAAGGGTGTCTCCATCAAAGAATACATGGATCGTCTTGCCGCCGGAGAAGATGTTTAAACGATCGGGCAGGAGCTGGATGACCGGTTCAATGAAGACAACCTGCGGGAAGTCGAGAACGAGGAAAAGAGGGTTTACGGTGACCAAGGCGGCGAGCCGGTCAAATCGCATCTCGACGGGATACGCGGCGAACTGCAGAATGAAGCCTGCGTCAGGCTGCTGCCCGGCTACGTGCGAGGCTTTATAGAAAAATCGGCGCCGTTGCTCGGAATCGGTATCGACGGAGACCTGGATTCTATCTTTTCCATTCATCCCGAACGTGAGGGAGCGCTGGACGAAATATGGCCCGTGCTGGAGCAATACCCGGCCGGGCTCCGCGACCGGCTGACCGTTCGAAAGCCAGGGCCGCAGGAAGAATGCATATGGCTTCGACCGGGTGAGCCCGTCTTCGTGAAAATCCTTGAACAGGTCAGATCACGTTTCGGACGCAGCGCGCTCAGCGGCGCCACTTTCCTCGATCCCTGGGCGGCGGATCCCTACATGTTCCATCTCTGCCGCCTGACAGTGAAGCGCGACGCCGACGATTCGATCAAGGGATTGGGAACCAGTGAGACGGTTGAATCAAAACTTGTGGGGCTCAGGCAATCGCCCGGCGGTGAATTGACGCAGTGGCCGGTGGAACACCTGCTGCTTCTGAAGAGCTGCGACGGTGTGCCGGTCGAATACCGCTCGTTTTCGCGCGAGGCGGCCGGCCTGGCCGACAGGGCAGGGGCATATGCACGCGAGAACCTGGTGCAGTCCATGGTGGAAAAGCACCGCAAAAGGCTGGAAGAAGAACTAAGCGAGCGCGAATCATACATCCGAAACGGTTACGATCACCTGGAAGGTTACCTTGCCACGCAGCGGTCTGAACTTCGCAAAAAAGCGGCCAGCGGTCATGCGGGAGCGGCGGAGAGGCTCCGGGATATAAAGGAACAACAGCACAGGCTCAGCAGCAGGAGAAAAGATGCGATAGAACGGATGCGGGCGGAGTCCGAACTGCTGGGGCCGGGAGAAATATCTTTTGTGGCCCACGCGCTGGTCGTTCCGGCGTCGGACCCTGCCGAGCGCGAACGACACGATGCCCGCACAGAAAAAGTGGCCATGCAGCTTGCGATAGCCAGTGAGGAGGCGGCAGGCGCCCGGGTGCAGGATGTATCTGATCCGGAAAATGCGCGAGGGGCGGGTCTGAACGATTGGCCGGGATTCGACCTGCTGTCCGACAGGCCGGACGAAGAACGCCGCGCCATAGAGGTCAAGGGCCGTGCGCTCAGGGGCGAGGTGGAGCTCAGCGACAATGAGTGGGCCAGGGCATGCAGTTTGCGCGAGGGATACTGGCTGTACGTGGTCTATGGCTGCGCGGGCTCCGATCCGAAGCTTCACCGCATACGCGACCCGTTCGGTGAACTGATCGCGAGAGCTAAGGGCGGGGTGGTGATAGAGGAGTCTGAGGTTGTCAGGGCGGCTGAGTAATAAATGCGAGCTCGGAACACTTGGAGACGTCCACTACGTACCGGGGACGCCTGTCGTGGCCCTTGATTAAAAAAACGTTTTGCTGTATGATATATGGGAATCACATTCCCTTATATCAGGACGCCATGATGATCGAACGAGATATAAAAAAAGAACTGTTGCTATGCGCCCGGGAGTACCCTGTCGTAACCGTGACCGGGCCGCGCCAGTCGGGTAAAACCACGCTTGCACGGGCCGTTTTCCCCGATCACGGCTACGTTTCTTTCGAGCAGCCGGTCATGCGGGAACAGTTCCGCAGCGACCCGCTCGGTTTTTTGAAAAGATACCGCGATGCCGCCGTATTTGATGAGGTGCAGAACGTTCCCCGCCTCACCTCTTACCTTCAGCAGGAGGTTGACGACCGCCCGAGGCCCGGACGCTTCATACTCACCGGCTCGCAGCATTTCGCGCTCTCCGAGCGCGTATCGCAGAGTCTGGCCGGGCGCACGGCGGTTCTGGAGCTGCTACCGTTCAGCATCAGCGAACTTCGCCGGGCGGGAACGCTGGCCGCGGAGCTTGACGACGTTATGTGGCAGGGCGCCTATCCTCCGGTTCACGACAGGAAACTGCGTCCCCGGCGCTGGTATGCCGATTACATGGCGACATACATCGACCGCGACGTGCGCAAGCTCTCGGCCGTGCACGACCTGGAGACATTCCACCGTTTCATGCGCCTCGCCGCCGGCAATGTGGGACAGCTCGTCAACACATCACGGCTGGGCTCGGACTGCGGGGTCGATCACAAGACGGTACGGAGGTGGCTTGACATTCTGCAGGCCAGCTACATAGCGCACCTTCTTCCGCCGTTTTACCGGAATTTTCGAAAAAGGGTTGTTAAAACTCCAAAGTTGTATTTTTACGATACGGGCCTTGTCTGCCATCTTCTGGGGATTAACGAACCGGGTCAGCTCGAAACCCATCCGCTCAAGGGTGCTGTGCTTGAGAACTGGGTCTTTTCCGAGCTGTCAAAACTGCTTTTAAACCGCGGGGAGGCCGGACGCATGTATTTCTGGCGGACGCATGGCGGTCAGGAGGTTGATTTTATTATTGAACGCGGCCCGGCGGTTACCGGGATCGAGGTGAAGGCGGGCATGACTCCGCGGCCCGCACTCGCCGCTTCGCTCAAAAACGCGCTGGAAAACTGGCCCGAGCCGCAAAGAAAAGCGGTTCTGGTTTACGGCGGTGATAGCCGGCTCGAGAGCAGCGATTGTCTGTTTCTGCCATGGACTCAGGTGGAAACGGCCATTGATAACTAATTCAGGATCAACGCCGAAAAAGGCCTCGATAAATCGGGAATTGTGCTTGACCGCGCCGACAGAAAATCTTGGTGGCGGGCTTGCAGTACCAGGTTCGTAGTGAGCCCTTTCAAGGGCTCCGTCCCAGGGAGCGACGGTGTCTCGCCGGCATATTTTGTAAAAACGGGAGTGCATGAATGCACTCACTATAAGCCTGAAAAAAAGTAGTTGTTGTGATAAAAAAGAGTTCCGTTATGAACAAATTTACCACAATCAGATTCGATGAATTTGTCAAGCGTGTGCAGGATCATCTGCATCGGCCCTCTCAGCAGTCCGGTGCGGCCTACACATTGCTGCTCGGAGCCGGCATGAGCTTTCCGCTGGTGCCCACCGCCACGCAAATGACGCTCAGGGATATCCCGTGGTGGCTGATGTGGAAGCAGGATAACCCTACCGAACCATTCCCCGACACCCCACAGCATGACGAAAAATTGGATGCATTCGCCCGGGAAATGTGGTCGGAGGTGTATCGACAAACGGGGGATTTTGAACTTTCCGAAGATGACGGTCTGCCCGTGTGCAAAGCCGATAACATCGGAAAAGCATACCAGACCGTCATGAGCGGCAGGACGCACTCGGGATTATCGTCACGTGAACAGCAGCGTTGGTATCTCCGCGACGTAGTCCACCGGATAGGCCGAAGAATGAATATGGCCCATCTGACGCTCGCTTCGATCCTCAGGGAACAGAACAGGCAGGAATACCGCGATCGCTATTCACGACCGTTCTGCAACACGATTTTCACCACGAATTTTGACAACCTTCTGCAGCGCAGCCTTCAGATGGTGAATCAGCTCTATTACATGACCGACCGGCCGGAACTCGGCCTTGCTCCGTTGGACGACAGTGTCGAAAGCGCCGTTCACCTGATTTACACGCACGGAAATACCTATCGTTATTACCTTGCCAACACGCAATCGGATATCCGGGCCCTGGCAGATGAAAATGCTCGCGATCTGACTTACTATTTCGAAAGACACGGTGTGATCGCCATGGGGTACAGCGGCTGGTTGGACACCACGATGACTGTGCTGAAAGATTGCAGCGGCTTTGACGGGAACCTTTACTGGTGCGATATGCACACCCCGTCGCAAGCGGAGACCGGCGGTCTGAGAAAGGACGTGGTCAAGCTGCTGGCCGAAGACAGAGAACACAGGTTTTACGTTCAGTTGCCCAGTGGTGGGGCGGATCAGGGGATGCTCGCATTGCATAAAGGCCTGGTTCTCGAACAATGGCCAACAGTTCTTTTCAATCCTCTCTGTGGACTTATTGAAATGCTCGAAGGCATACAAATGCCGAAATCTTTCGATTCAGCTCATACTAAACGTTATATTGAAAACGATAAATGGGAATTTGCGTATAGATCAATTGGGGAATTTGACCAGCCTCAAGATGTCTTGGAACGGACACTTATTTGGTTGAGGTGGGCAAAAGAACAAGGGTTTGAGGAAACGATAACAACAACTACACAGGAACCAAGCCATATAGAAGATGCAGAAATTGCAAGATTAATGAATCTGGCTCAGCGTGCAGCTCTAAATAGTGAAACGGAAGAAGCAATCGACTATTTGGATCGATTGTTAGAGATAGAAGAATTAACCGAAGAGCAAAAAGCTACAGCACTATTAAACCGCGGTATTGTTAAAGACCAGGCTGGCGAGAACAACAAAGCGGTAGAAGATTATAATGCGGTGTTGGAATTAGAGAATCTACCAGACAACCTTGAGATGTCGGCTTTGCTTGGGCGTGGTGTGGCAAACGCATACGGCGACAATATCGAACGTGCGATTGGCGACTTTACCGTTGTATTGGAAAATCATACGGCAACTACCGATCAAAAAGCTACGGCTCTATTTAATCGTGGCTTAGCCAAAAGCCAAAAAAAGGATATTGATGATGCGATAAAGGACTATAGTGCTGTATTGATGATATCCGAAGCGTCTACTGAGCATAAAGCAAACGCCTTATTTAACCGTGGTGTGCTAAAAGGCATGAGAGAAAACTTAAAAGACGCTATATCGGACTACAACATTCTGTTGAAAGTGCCGGGAGTTTCCACCAGACACAAAATAGAAGCTCTGACCAATCGCGGTGTGGCAAAATCCGAATTGGGGGATACCAGAGGCGCAATAGATGATTATACCGCTGTAATTGAGTCGACCGAAGCTTCACCTCACCATATAGCCCACGCACTGTTTAATCGCGGATTTGCAAAAAAATTGACAGGAGATACTAAAGAGGCTATAGCTGACTATACAGCGTTGATTGAAATGCAGCTCAATAATCCGGGAAATGCAGTGGAAGCGCTGGAAAAGTGGAGGGAGCTTGATCCGGAAGCAAAACGCACAAAACTCGACGGAGATTCAGATTTTGACGGCATACGCAAACACCCCGCTTTTGTCGCTTTTCGTGAGAAACTGCCTCCGGGGTAAGGGGATTTTGCTTGTAGTGAGCCCTTTCAAGGGCCCCCCCTGGGACCGCCGGCGTCCTCGCCGGCAGTTTTTCGTAAAGCCCGGAGCGCATGAATGCGCTCACTACGAGCCTGAAAGTATTTACTATAGATGATATTATGAATGAAGACAACAAACGCCTCATAGAAGTCGCGTTCCCGCTCAAGCAAGTCTCGCTCGGCGATATGAGTGAATTGCCCGAGGCGGACCTGTCATGGCACGTGCGCGCCTGGGGCCGCTGGGTGCTGGACCGCGCACGGCGCGAGTTGGCCCGGTTTTACCCCACCTACGCTTCCTTTGAAGTTCCCGCCGGCGATGCCGGGCCGGTCTGCGACGGCGAACTGAAGCTCGTGCCGCTGAAAGATGACGGCCGGCCGGATATCGACGCGCTGAACGCGGAATATGACCGGGCGTATCTGAAAGACCAGAGCAACCCGCGCTGGATTGCCAAACCGACGGTGGCCTACCTCTGGGCGCGGACTGTGCGGTGCAAGGGCTGCCGCGCCACCCTGCCGCTGCTCAAGACGCAGTGGTTGTGCGACAAGAAAGGGAAACGCGTCCGCCTGACAATGCAGTCGAACGAGGAAAAAAACGGCGTGGCTTTCGGTGTCGAGGACTGGGCCGGGCGGGAAGAACCCGACCGCGACGGCACCATGAGCCGCAGCGGCGCCTCATGTCCGCTGTGTGGCGCTATCATGAAAATGAGCGATCTGCGCGCGGAAGGCATGGCGGGCCGGATCGGTCAGACGATGACGGCCGTTGTCGTGAACGGGCGGAAAGACAAGCAGTACCGCGCGCCGACAGAACACGAACGGCGGATGGCGGAGGAAGCCGCCGGGCATGTTGAGGAGGTGTTCGAGGATATACCGTTCGGAGTGCCGGATGAGCCGTTGCCCGGCAAGAAGGCATTGGGCATGCGCATCCCCAAATACGGTTTCAAAACCTGGGGCGATTTGTTTCTGCCGCGGCAGTTGATCGCGATAGGAACATTTATAAAAAAAGTGCGGGAACTCGCACAAAACCGGTTGGATGGCAATAATGGCGACTGGCTGGAACCCGTTATAGGTTTTCTGGCGTTATCAATCGATCGTCTGGCTGATTATTCAAGCGCTATTTGCATGTGGCATAATTCCAAGGAACAAATGGCACATACATTCAGCCGATTTGCTTTGCCAATGGTTTGGGATATTTGTGAAGTAAACCCATTTTCAGAGCTTACAGGTGATTACCGGAGTGCCCTCGATTGGGTATCACGAACCGCGGAGCATTTGAGTATAGCTGCCGAGAATGTCCCTCCACCGACTGCAAGCTGTCAATCAGTCTGTCAGCTGGAGAAAAAAGATATTGACGTAATCCTAACCGACCCACCCTATTATGATGCCATCCCTTATTCCGATTGCATGGATTTTTTCCATGTGTGGCTGAAGAGAACCTTATGGGGATTAAGCAAACAACTCGACGATGTGTTTGAAAGTGAATCGGGGCCGAAGTGGGATGAAGAAACCGATGATGGAGAGTTGATAGAAGACGAGAGTCGTTTTGGAGGAGTGCGGGAAAAGGCTCGGTATGCCTATGAAAATGGCATGTACAGGGCATTCCAAAAATCCCGTTCCGCTCTTAATGAAAAAGGTCGAATGACGGTCGTCTTCGCAAATAAGCAACCGAATGCATGGGAAAGCCTGGTAGCGGCTCTTATAAAAGCGGGGTTCGTTGGGGATGGCAGCTGGCCTATAGAGACGGAAATGATGGTTCGCATGCGTGCGCATGGATCCGCAGCACTCGGTTCCTCCGTCTGGCTCGTCTGCCGCAAGCGTCCAAAGACAGCCCGGCCCGGCTGGGATAACAAGGTACTGGCGGAGATGTATGAGAACATCACGGACAAACTGCGTGGATACTGGGATGCCGGCATTCGCGGGCCGAACCTGGTCTGGGCGGCGACCGGGCCCGCACTCGAAGCTTACAGCAAACACCCGGCGGTTAAAAAGGCCGACCGGCCCGGCGAGCTCATGGATGTCGGCGAGTTCCTCCAGCACGTGCGGCGGTTTGTCGTCGATTTCCAGGTCGGGCGCGTTCTGTCGGGCGACGGCGAAGCCGAAAGCGTCGGTGATCTGGACGATCCGACCACGTATTACCTGCTTCACCGGCACGATTTCGGCATGGAACCGGCGCCGGCGGGCGCGGTCATACTCTACGCCCTGAGCTGCGGCATGTCCGACAGCGACCTGGCCGGAAAACACGACCTGGTGTCAAAATCAGGTGAAAACTACACACTCAAACCATGGCAGAAACGAAAAGGTAAGAAACTCGGCTATGAATCGAGATCGGGCGCTCCGGTACCGATGGTTGATATGGTCCACCGCCTGATGCACCTGTGGCGGGCGGGCGACGTGCGTGAGGTGGACGAGTATATCACCGAACGCGGCCTGATGCACAACGAACTGTTCAGCCGTGTGCTCCAGAGCATACTGGAGCTGTCCACCAACCAGGAACGCAGCATACTGGAAAGCATAAGCAATCATCTGGTCAGCGGTGCGGTCAGGAAATCGCCGAAGAAGAAACAGACCGGTTTTGACTGGTAGGCTTGTAGTGAGCCCTTTCAAGGGCTCTGTTCCCGGGACCGCCGGCGTCTCGCCGGCTTGACGTCCAATAAAGGCTCGGCATGATATCCCGGGACCGCCGGCTTGAAAAGCACTTTAAAACACAAGACCATGAAATCACGTTCAGAACACAAAGGCTGGTATTCCAGGGGGTATTTGCCCCATTTGGATGCAGAAAAGGCCGTCCAGTCTGTATCTTTTCGCCTTTTTGATCGTTATATCAGGAACAACGAACATTTCAAAACGGTCATCGCTTATATTCTTAATAATCCGGTGAAGGCCGGGCTGGCGGAATCTCCGCAGGAATGGCCGTGGTCATACTGCCTCTTGTTTGAGGTAGAGAAAGATGTATAATGTTTGCTGAACGCAACAACGGGCCGGTGGTTCCGGGGTTTAACGTGCCGGCGGGACGCCGGCGGTCCCAGGTGGGACGACATTAATAGTACAAGAGAATGTATTTCTGTTATGACATAAGGCAGAGTAATTGCAAAACAACAAATACAGCGACAATTAACGAAAAGGAGACGCAAGATGACAAAACTACCCTGGAAACCATGGCATGAAGTTATGGAGCTGCGCGATGACGTGCGGTCCGGCGAACTCACTCTCTCCATGTTCGCCGCCGATCTGCATGACGTGGCAACGGGGACGGGACGGAACGTGTATCAGGATCCCGCCGAGTTCTTCTCGCTGACCTACCCGACATTCAACCTGCGCGAACTGGCCAAAGACATCGTGCTTCGCCTTGCAGTTACCATGTAAAGAACGGCGCGGCTGCTGCGCAGCCGAAAATGCCATGGCCAGTTGACTCCAAGAGAAAAAAGTGATAGGAAATAGCACAGTTTAAGACGTTGCGTGCGTATTTCCAAACTTTTTTCAAAGGAGGCTGACCATGGCTAAGTTCCTGATAGTCG
>PWZK01000174.1 GCA_003567495.1 Candidatus Brocadiaceae bacterium | reverse complement strand
CTTTATGAGGAAAACTTATCTCGTCGCCGGGCACGGTGCCCCAGTCATAAGCGCGCCTGAACGACGCCCAGTCTTCGCGTTCACGCCGTCGCACCTCCCTTTCCATCAAATCGTCATGCTCACTGCGGTCAATGATATCGCGCAAAACCAGCGCTCCCTCGTGAGTTGCGTCTATCAGCATCAACTCGTTTACAGCTTTCCGCGCTCTACCGTAGTGCCCGCGCCTGACATAACCCCATGCCCGATTCAGCAACTCCGCTTCACGTTCGGCCTCGATACGCTCCTTCTCCCGTCGCGCTTCGGCCAGCTGCCTGCGAGCATCCTCTTCGACGCGCCGCTTGCGCTCTTCTTCTTCAGCCCGTGCAATCCTTTCAGCTTCTCTCCCGGTCTCCCGCAGCCGCTCCGCAACGAACGCCACCTCATCGGGCACATCGATATAAACGTCGATTACATTGATATGTGTCTGCGCATCTCTCCACGCATCCCTCGCTTCTGCATATTCGCCGCGTTCCTCATGGCGCATAGCACGCTCTTTCAGGACTTCGTATTCTCGTTCAAGCGACTCCAGCTTTGCACGCTGTCTGCGCACCAGATCCGCCTCCGGGTCCAGGGCATCCTTCGCAGCCTCGATCAGACGCCGGGCGTTGTCACTTTCCGGGTCGAGTTCAAGAGCCTCCCTGGCAAGTTCCAGGGCTTCCTCATAATTTCGTTTCTCCATCTCCCCGGCTGCTTCCTCAACAAGGGCGGCCGCGCTTCGCCTGCGCATTTCCGCTTCAACCCGCTGCTGTTCTCTGAACTTCTCAAGACGCTCTTCTTCTTCCAGCTCGCGCTCAATTTGTCTGACCACTTCTTCCAACTCATCGCCAAGCGCTTCATCAACCCTCTCTTCCAGCGGGACCAGCACTCTGTAGTCGGGATCGGTGAGATCCACGGCCGCCTTCAGCTGCATTATCTCGCGCTTGGCGCCGTACAGGTCCTCCTCCGCCAGCATCTCTTCGGCAGAATCCAGGGCATTCAGCACATCAGGCTGCGCTTCCGAGCGAGCAACCTTGATCTGCATCTCCCTTATCGTTGGCGGCGCGTCATCCCCGGTTTCGCCCCCGGATCCGACGACACCGAAGAAAACAATGCAGCACACGACCAATACTGTCAGGTAACATCTTTTTTTATCCGGATAGCCTTGCATTTACCTTTTCTCCCAACTTAAATTTTGCAGACAATTCCTAAACTCGCTTAATCTGTTTCGGGACAACCCGCCCGGAGATGGCGACATAATCACCACCCGGCCCCCGGCTTGAATTCGCATTCTCTACATTTATTACATCGGCTGTACAACTGCCAGCGGTCTCAGTATGTTCCGGCATATACGTCTTATAGGACTTATAGGTCCTATAAGTCCTATAAGTCCTGCACATCGCCTTAACTCGTTCAACAGACTCACTTACTTCTTTTTCAAGCGAAGTCTTGGAAAAAAATTAGATTTAACCAGACAACAAAAGTCGATACAACATTCGTCCCGGTATTCTACATCAGAATTTGCTACATGTCAAGAATTAAACCCGGCTTTTTGCTAAAATTTCTCGCCATAGAGATTTGTATGTTCGTATTTCTCTTCCAGCTCTTCAAGCAGCGCCTTCAACAGTTCCAATTCTCCATCGTCATACGCCCTTGAAGCCCTGGTGTAAAGCCGCCGTGCCCTGCCCTCCACGCGTTTGAGTTCGTCTTCATAACGGTCGATCTCTCTGCGAAAGTCTCTGAACTCCCGGTAGTGGCCGCTCTCACGCGCGTCGGATATCTTTTGCGCCGCCTCGCGATACCTGGCCGACTCTATAAGCTCTCCGATTTCATCACTCTTTGCCAGCGCCTCGTCCCTCTTTTCGGCCAACCGCAGCTCGCGGCGCTCCTCTATAGCCACGTCCACTTCTTCTGAGAATTGTTCAACCTTCTCATTAAATTCTCCAACCCGATTGTAAACCTTCTTCGCCCGCAAAGCTTTTAGTATAGCGACGGCTTCGTCCAACTCCTCCGCTTCAACCATTTCGCCGCCTTCTTCAAGCAAAGCGGTTGCCTCCATCAGCTGCGCCTCCTTACTCTCTTTCTCCGCGTTTAAAAACGCAACGACTTCTTCATACCTTTCCCGGACGGATGCGATGTCTGCATGATCAATCACCCAGTCCACATGCCCCAACAAAACATCCGCGACCTCAAAATCCCACTGATTGGCCGCAACTTTTGCCCTTTCCAGAGCTATCTTTGCATCTTCGCCCGCCTCCCGGATTGATCGCGCCACCTGCCTGCGACGCTCCAGGTTGGCAGAAATTTCAGCAACTTTCTGCTGCACTTCGCTCAGAAGAGAATATGTTTCAAGCCTCCGCACTTCAGAAAGTTTCTCCTCCGCATCCGCAAGCTCTTCTTGCGCCAGATAATCTTCCGCTTCCGAGAGCAAGTTTTCGGCCTTCCGTATATCGCGGGCCTTCCGGATAGTTGTGTCCAGTTCATTCACATCGGCCCTGACACTCCGGTCGACGCCGTAAACCTCGGTGTGCCTCAAATCCTTAACCAGACCGGATGCCGCCTCCAGCTCCCCG
>PWZK01000251.1 GCA_003567495.1 Candidatus Brocadiaceae bacterium | reverse complement strand
CGTAGGGGCGAAAAATCTTTCGCCCAAACGTTAACACGTCCCCTGAGCGCCTGAAAAGGGCGAAAGATGTTTCGCCCCTACGAATATATGCGCAAACATAGGGGGTTCACTGAGGATTTACGCAGGCCTTTACAAGGCGCGGCGGATTTGCATTTTTATATCCGTTGCTGTCCCATGCGTCGTTCTCTGCGTTCTCTGCGGTGATCCGCCGTTCGCCTTTGCCGTAGCTGTTTGCCGTTTCCGTTAATCTGCTTAATCTGCGAAATCTGCGGACTGCCGTTGCCGTTGATTCCTAATTCCTATGCCAATAGCACTTACAGCGTCTCAATTAAATCTTTTTGCCGAAAACAAGATAATTATAAATAGAGATACTAATGGCCATATGGCTGCACCGATGCTATGTATCTGTAGGGCGGATTGGGAGCGGCCGCCGGCGGAGAAAGCCCGGGGTCCAGGGCCTCCACCAGCCTCATGATACGCTGCGGGCTCTGGAGCCTGGCAACCTGCGCTCTCAACTTCAGCGCCGTGGCGGACCGGTCTTCCAGCATCACGCTCACCTCATGGAGCCGACGCCTTTCTTGTCGCAACCGCGTCTCCTGCCAGGATACACACAACACCATCGCAGAGACTATACACAGAATAAAAAATACTCTTAAAAATGCCATAGCTGCCACCTCTATCCCCTGTTTAATATCCAGGTAAAAATAGCCGACCTTTTTTGCCTGATCATTGCTTTAAGCCTTGAAAATGTGGCGCCTTCGGCGCGGTACTGACAAACGTCGCGAAAATTACAAATTCAAAATTACAATACCAAAATTCAAAACAACTGGCTCTGCCGCCTTTTCCCCGAAGGGGATATTTATTTACAGCCCGGGGTTGGGACAGCGGTCTTTTGCCGGCCCTACCCCGGGAAACGTGCGCGCAATACAGCCTTCCCTGCTAGGGATGTTTAATGGCAAAACCCTTCATTCATAAGTTGTTCGGCTTCGGCCCCAACCGACCCCGCGTCGGTTGGGGCCATGATTAACCACCACGTATGCCGCGCTCGAAAACCGCCCTGTAAGTCCTCAGTGAACCACGTCTTCCCCGCGGTTATTCCGCTGCTTCCATCGCCAAGGGCCGATGGAGAGCCGGTCTTCCGAGAATTTGTGCGTAATGGTTAAGTGTCCTCTCCGGCAAACCTGGCCGCTCTAAGCTGTGCCGAACGTGCCCTCGGGTTGTCTTCAACTTCATTTTCGCACGGTTTTATCGGTTTCGCAGTAAGAAGCTCGATGAGCCCGATTTCCTCCTGCCGACGCCAGGCCGTTTTTACCTTCCGCGCCTCCAGGCTGTGGTAGGTGATCAAAACGACCCGCCCACCGGCGGCGGCAAAGCCGGGGAGAACATCCAGCAACCGCTCTAACTCTCCCATTTCATCGTTTACATAAATCCGCAAAGCCATAAAAGTGCGGGTGGCAGGATGTATGCGCCACCTGCGTTTACCGCACCTGGACGCATAGACTTTCTTTGCAACATCCGCAAGCTCTCTCGCTTTCGATATAGGCTTATTTTTACGCCGTTTACATATCTCATATGCTATGTTGCGACTGAAACGCTCCTGGCCGAGGTTAAAAATGATATCCGCAAGGCTTTTTTCGGGCTCCTCATTGATAATCTCTCGCGCGCTTCGCCCGGCCGTGGGGTCGAACCGCATGTCCAGCGGTTCGTCGGATTCAAAAGAAAATCCGCGCCCTGCAGCGTCAAGCTGGTGGGAGCCCACCCCAAGATCAGCGATAATGCAGTCGAAGCCGGGGATCTGCGTTTCTTTCAACACCTCGCCGGCTTCCGAGAACCGGCCATGAAAAAATCTCACATTGCAGATTCCCTCCGATTCCATCCTTTTTTTGGCTGTTCTGAGCGCATCTTCATCCGCATCCATACCCACCATAAACCCCTTCCCGCCCAACTTCGGGGCCAGCGTCAAAAGATGACCGCCGGTCCCTGCGGTAAGATCCAGAAGTGTTTGGCCCGGCCGCGGATCGAGATACTCCATAACCTCCCGGCACATCACCGGCCGATGCAAAAAACTCGAAAAACGGTTTGTCTTTGTCTTTTCGCTCATCGGCTGCTTTACCACTGCAGAACTACGCTATTGCCCCGATTCATTTTCTCCCGTCAACCCCCCGTGAATCGGCTGAACCGGATCCAACACCTCGGGAGCGAGCGACTCGAACGCTTTCTGGCCGCCCGCCTGAAGTTTTTTCGCAGATTCACAACTGGAAACCGACAGCCACAGGTTGTGTGCCACCACCACTACCCGCCTGTCATCGCTGCCGATTGCAGCGTGCCTGCAAAGATGAGCGGGTAGCTGCAGGCGATTTTGCCGGTCGGCCTCGACAAACTCCATCATGCTGTAGAAATAGTCGCGCGCAGCCCTTAAATCCGACCTGTCAACGCCGGGGGGCGGGGACTCAAACCTTTTCACTGCCACGCCTATGTTCTGCGCCGGATAGAGAAAAATTCTCTCGCCGGTTCCGGGCACCATGTAAAACCCCATATTCTGCCTGGCGGCGGGAGAAAGCTCGGACAATGCACCTGCGCGCCCCACCTCCTGAGCGATCGCGCGTGCCAGATGGTCGGGAATACGAAACCGCATTCGCTCATCCATACTGAGCTCCTCGCGGTAGCCGAAAACATGCACCAGCTCCGGACGCAGGACCTCCCCGACCCCTGAGGCGCCCGCCGATACCTGATTGCCCTGATTCATTCTGAAACCCTCCCCGCTCCTCTCACGCAGATTCGCGGCAAACAAGAATACGGAAACAACCCTGCATTTCCCCAAAACCCCCTTTCATACCTAAAACATTCCCTTTCAAACCCTACATTTCCTGGCATTGCTTTACTTCTCATTTGTTCTGAAGAAGTTACCATAATCGGATTAAAAAATAAATGAGTTATTTAATAATAATTATAACACATAATCCCCCCCTGTCAAGGGAAGGTTACATTTTCCGCCGACAGGGCCGGCCGAGCTTGCAGACCGCAGAACCAAATATGCCATATGGTGACACTAAAAACAACTATGCGTATCACATATAGTAGCACAATGTGCGCCAGCCGGATTTTTCAAGAAAAGGCATTTTTGAAAATCAGGGCGTAAAAAAATCAGCCATTTTCCAAAAACGTCCATTCCCCACCGGCTCCCATCGATTCGCGAGCCTGCTTGTTAAATTTGACAAACCCGCACGCAGGGTTATAATAGTGTTATGGATAGAAATGAGCTCATAAGATTTCTGGAAAAGATTGATTCCAACCTGCCGAGTTCCGTAGAAATTTATATTTACGGGAGCTGCGCACAAATGCTGCTGGGGGAGGAGCTGCGCACAAGCCTCGATATCGATGTCGCGGGCCCATATTGCTCCGGCAGAGTCCTGGAATTTCGAAAAGCCGCTGAAGCGGCCGGGTTGCCGATCGATCCGGACCCATCTTTTCGAGGCAACCATATAGAGTGGGTCGGGCCGCTCAGACTGGCACTTCCCAAGCCCGACCCCACGAGCGATATGGTGCTCTGGCAGGGAGATCACCTTACCGTGCGAAGCGTGAGTCCCGCGCACCTCATAGCAAGCAAACTGATACGTTACGACGAATCCGATATGGCTGACATTCGATTTATCGTAGAAAACGCCGGAGTAAGCTATAGCGACATACTGGAAAGCGTTAAAAATCTGCCTGCACGATTCGGAAAAGATCCCGTTTTAATTGACAACCTTGAAAATCTCAAGCTCGATATGCAAATCTGGAGGGTAGAAAGTGGCAACTCGTGAAAAGCTTCAAAGCGCTTATGAACTGGCATTTTTCCCGCCGAGGCTGGACCATACCTGGTGCAAAATAAAGGAAAACAGCGTAGAAAACAAAGAGGAGCTGGTCGAGCTGCTTGAGATAGCCATGACCCTCCACCGAGTCCTGCCGCAGCGCGGATATTCGTCAATGCGCGCGCTTAAAAGACTCGCGTATTACCAGGCCTGCTCAAGGGCTTTTGGAACCGTCAGATTTTTGCATAACGTTTACAGACACCTCTCCGGCGGCAGGGAGCCCGACCTGCCGGATGAAATTCCGGGGGAATGGGTCAGGGACATCGCTTTGCCGGAGTTTTCCCGCCACCCCTGGCCCGTATAAGAATGGACAAAAAAGGCTTTTGAAAATGAAAAACGAAGATGCTTACAAACTGGAAAAAGCAAAAAGTTGCTGCTGCGCGTGCGGAGCCGGGTTCGCAGCAGGCGACATTTACATCTCCGCAATCAGAACGGAAGCCGACGGACTGTTTAAACGAAAAGATTTCTGTCGCAGCTGCTGGGCGGTGACCAAAAACACTTTTTTTTCTTTCTGGCAGTCCAGACACAACTGCGCCGGGGACGAAAAAGCGGAGGAACTGAACGCTTTCTTCTCGCTCTATCGCAGCCTCGGCTCCAGGGAAGACCGGCAGGCCCTCGAGCTGAAGTACGTGCTCGCTCTCTATCTTTCGCGCAAAAAGACGCTGCGACTGACCGATATCAGGAATGACGGCGCCCGGGAGATACTCGTATTTGAAGGCCCGGAAGATGGGGAGAAAACTCTAATAGCCGACCCCGGCCTGTCAGATGAGCGGACAGCCGAACTTACAGATACGATACGCGCGCTTTTCCCTGATGAGGAGCAATGATGAATACGCTGCATCTATATGCTTCAAAAGGCAAAGATATAGAGCGTGCCGCCGGCCTGCTGGCGGCGGGCCGACTCGTTGCCTTCCCCACCGAAACAGTGTACGGGCTCGGGGCACGCTCCGACGACGAAAGCGCCGTTGGTAAGCTCTACCGGGTCAAGGGGAGGCCGGCCGAAAAAAAAGCGGCCATACTGGTCCCGGATATCGAGTTTGCTGAGAAATATGTGAGCGGATTGTCGTCGCGAGCCGTCCGACTGGCGGAGGAGTTCTGGCCGGGGCCGCTGACGCTGGTAGTTCCCGCCGGCGGGAACGCCTATGAGGGGCTGCGCTGCCCGGATTGCAGACCCGTTCTTGAGATGCTGCGCCTGGGCGATGTGCCGGTAACTGCCCCGAGCGCAAACCTGAGCGGCAGCCCACCGGCTCTGAGCGCAGGGGAAGTGCTGGATGTTTTTGAAGGTAAAATCAACGCCGTGCTCGACGGCGGTAGATGTGGTCTGGGCCGCGCATCTACCGTGGTCCGCGTAACGGACCACAAAATCGAAATGCTTCGCGAGGGCCCGGTTACAGAAGAAGCTATACTCAAGTGCCTTAACCGCTCCTGACCCCGGACTTTACCGTCCGCCGCACCCCGCTATCCTGAAGTTTACAGTCAATCGTTCAATAAACCGCGGATGGACAAAATGGACCTTATAGACCCCATTGTCAAGTTTTTATATTAACTCATGTCGTTGGTTCATGAAATATGCGGGTTAAACTATTTATCGCGTAAAACGGACGCCGTGCGGTAGCCAACGCGGCACACGGGGTATTTGCATCTAAGGCCTTTTCCGTGTTAAGCTTTACCCTTTCGTCTGCCCGTCGCAGACACGTGGCGCACCGAATATTTACCAGGGCGGAGGATATGGACACAGGAGGAGAGGACGCAGCCGGAAAACTACTGCCGCGGCCGCACAAAGCGGCCATAATGCCGGATGTTTTTACACCTGGCGAGGAATGCGTAATATTATGCGGGGCGCCGGAACCTTGTTTTGCAGGCAAGCGGCTGGCCGCCATGATCGAAAAGGAGTGGAGCGTGCGCCTGCCCGTCCGAACCGAACACAGCGAGGGCGGCTGCTTTCTTCTGGTCGGGGGGTCTCCCGAAAGACTGCTTGAGTCCTGTGCCGATATGCCGGAGGCAGCCGGGTTCGCCGACGAAGAATACCTGCTGAGGGTAGGCCGGGACGGCGCTTTCATTAAATCGCGTACGCCCCGCGCTCTCTTGTGGGGAGCTATGACCCTGCGACAGCTCGCCGCCCCCCATGATACGGCGGGCTTTTCCCTGCAGGGGGCGGAGATCCACGACAGACCCCGCTATGGTCTTCGCGGTTTTATGATCGACTCGGGCAGAGCACCGAATTCGATTCAGAAGATCAAGAGGATCATCCGCATTTGCTCGACATTCAAATTAAACTCCCTGCTGTTCAGGGAAGGCGACGATGAAATGAACGCCGTGCGATACAAAAGCAACAGGCTCGGCTCATTGAATCCTTTCGCCCTTACAGTCGAAGAACTCTCAGAGCTGTCCGATTACACCCTGAAACACGGCATAGATGTCTCGCCTATCGTATGGTCGGACGCGCCCGAGACGCCGGACGAATACAGAGATAGCGTCTACCGCTGCCTGTGGTCGTATGCAGATGGGGGCAAAATCGATTTTGAAAATGAACACCTTGCGCGCAGCGGCCAGGAAGAAGCATTTCGCGTTCTGTCGCAGCGGGATCGCAATGAACGCGCGCTGATGGCGGGAGGTTCAGGTTCCGGACACACGCCATATTCCAAATCGCCCTGCGAGGCCGCCTGAAAAAATCTGGCTGAATGGGCCATGTGGGGCAGCGGCCGCCCCAATTTTACCGGCCTCTTTGCCGTGCAGTGGTCGGGAAATATGACGGACGACTGGCTGCCCGATTTTCTGGCCGCTGCCGATTTCGGCTGGAAACCTCCGGAGCGTATCCCGGCCTATGACGACGTAGTTGCGCGTATTCGCAATCACCTCGCCCCCCTGGCCGACGCCTCGTCGCCACGGGCCGAAGAAGTGGACCCGCCTGCATGGGACGGCATAAGGCTCAAGGGCGGGCAATGGGACGAAGAAATCCTGAAGTCGCCTCAAGTCCGGCGGATAAGAGAACAGCAGGGTGAAAATAATGGTGTTTCATAACGTTGAAAATTTGTGAAAAACGATTAAATCATTCAGCACAAATTGTTGGAATGTAATCACGACACCATCGGCGAGTCGACATCTTCCCTGGCTGAGGAGTTGTCCAGGCATCTTTCCTCTTCAATCATTTTCGCAAGCTCTTTTACCTTATCCGGGTATTCGCTTGCCAATTCGTGTCTTTCGTGCGGATCGTCTGCAATATTGAAAAGTTCATGTTTTCTGCTCCCCTCCGTACCGCAGGCAATTAATTTCCAATCACCGTATCGAACGCCGAGTTCTCTGTCGTTCCGGAAGTTCCAGAACAGGCGCCGTGGTGGGGGGGCGGCCTCTTCACCCGTAAGCAGGGGCCATATATCCCGCCCGTCATAACGTGGATCCCGCCCCGGCTCAGCACCGACCTTGGTCGTCAATGCAGGCATCCAGTCGGTCACCTGAACGGGATGCTCCATCTTGCGGGCAGGCAGATGACCGCGCCAGTTTACGATGGTTGGCGTGCGTATACCGCCTTCGTATAACTGGGCTTTCACACCACGAAACGGAGCATTAGACCCCAGTCGGGGACAGGCTTCCTGCCACCCGGGATATTTATCAGTGCCATGAAGCGGGCAATCGTTTATTGCTCCATTGTCTGAGGAGAACACGATTATAGTGTTCTCCCTCTGGCATGTGCGCTCAAGTGTCTCGAGCAACCGCCCGATGCCGTGGTCCATATGGCTTGTATAGGCGGCATATTTCTTAAACGACATATCTTTAAGCGGATCATCGTCGAAATTTTCCGGATAGTACCGCGACAGCCACTCCTGCGTCGGTTTCACCGGGACATGCACCGCCGTGAAAGGAACATAGCAGAACCACGGCCCGTCACAACTCTCGATCCACCCGGTGGCCTCGCGCACAATCAGGTCGGTAACGTGCCCGCGTTCTTCCACCAGCCGGCCGTTGCGATGCCATGTAACGGAAAACTCGCCGCGCTTGTAGCGGTGGTTGTAGGGATCGATACCGCCCGCAAGGCTACCGTAAGAAGTGTTGAACCCGAACCGGTTCGGCCCGAACTGCGGGGCGGAACCCAGGTGCCATTTTCCGAACAGTCCGGTGTCGTAGCCGGCGTCGCGCAGGACGGCTGCAAGCGTTTGATAGCCGTCGGGAAACACGGGCGCGTTGGAGGGCACCGTAGCGTGTGCACCGAAACGGCTCGGGTGCCTGCCGGTTAGCAGCGATGCTCGAGTCGGCGTGCACATCGGGCACACATAATGCTGGGTCAGTTCCACTCCCTCGCACGCAAGCCGATCGATATTGGGCGTGCGTATCGGGGAGCCATGCAGGCTCACATCTCCCCAGCCCAGATCATCGGCCAGGATATACAGAATATTTGGTCTTTCCATCTTCTACTCCGATTAAGAGCCTAAAGATTTAATAAAACGAAAACGGAAAACGGCAAATACCGTTTCCCGTTAACGCGGGCATCTTGCCCGCATGTCCTCTTTAGAAACCATTGCCATTTCCCGCAGATTCTATTCTTTAACCCAATCCTCAACACGGGCTTCGTCTTCTTCGGTCCATCCAGAGAATGCATTGTTGATAATATCATGATAATCGGAAGAGGGATTATCCGCCAGGCCGGCATCCTGCAGGGCGGACATCACTTCCCCCACGATTGCATCGGCCTCGGCACACATCGCAAAGTAAATTCGGCGAACAGCCTTTACGCTGTCTTCATCCAGTCCATGCCGCCATGCCTTGGCCTTCTTCTGATATTCCGGCACCGGATGCCTGCTATCGTCCACAGGCGGTGCATCCACCAGCTCCCCGGGGATAATATCCAGCCAGTATTGGTTGGTGCGAAACGCGGCATGTACCAGGCCGGGATTAAGAGAAATAAAAAACGGCCCGTCATCTGTGCCACGTGAACGGATAAATTCACCAGCCCGCGCGGCGATCTCCCAGTCTCTTCGGTGATATTCGCGCTCTTTTCCCGGATCGATACCGTATTCCTGCGCGGGATCGGCATTCATAACCGGGTGACAGGCGGTATTCAGCGGTTCGAGGAAACCGGCGACACGGTTCATTACCGTATGCCCCCCCGTGAGAAAGTCCGTGTGCTTCCCGAGCAACAGCGTGTCGTGGCTTTCCTTCAGGGCGTCATGATAAGTCCACATCCCCTTTTCCAGGCCCTTGAAGTTGTCCCAACTCTCGCACTTATGTGTATAGGTGCCGGAGAGCATGTTAGCTCGGGAGGGACAACAGATCGGGTTTGTGCAGTAGGCGTTTTGGAAAAGTGTACCCTCCGCCGCCAACCTGTCGATATTGGGCGTCGCCCCCGCCATCGCAGGATGGACTTTCTGACAGCCGAGCATGCGCCCGTCCCAGCTTTCAGCATGAAAATGGATTATGTTGTGCTCAGTCATGGTTGTGCTCCTTTGCAAAACGGTGCGGGCCGGGCGGGCTGTGAAACGTCGCCTGGTGAATATCCAGCTATTTACCTGCATGTAACCCCGTTCGTTTCGGCTACGCCCTTACATCCCATCGACTCGGGCAAATGTCTGTTGCTGCTTATCAACTTGCTCTTTCAGAGGTTTTAGAGATCTACGTGGAAAATGAACACATCCTCCCCATCTACGCTGATCCACTCTTTATTTTTATGGTTTCTGAATCTGACAGTCGCCTTTACCCTGTCCTGATCTCTGTTCAGGCCAAGGAAAGTGCTCAGATAATCTTCTCTAACCCCGCCTATAGAATGAATATTAACAATGGCAAATCCATGCCCCGAATCCTGACGCAGATCCCACCGGTGTTTATGACCGCTGAACCACGCTGCAACGTTGTACTCTTCAATCTTTTCTTTAAGCTCCGGCCATCGTTGAAATTCAGGATGGGGTTGATGCGTGAACAAAAAGACCTGTTTATCCTTATGTGTTTCCATCTCTTCCCAGAACCAGTTTTCCTGCTCCTCGCTCATTACCAGGTCCCGGTCCCGGGCTCCGGTTAATTCATCGCTTAGAAACACAAAGCGTATCCCGCCAACCGTTCTGGCCGAAAAATGGACCGGCAGCACAGGCTCATTAACGTCGCGAACAAAGTCATGGTTTCCGAGCACATAGGTCCAGTTAACATCCAGCTGGTTCATCTCTCGAATGAAAGGCACTGCATGGTCGTAACTGTCATCAACGAGATCGCCCAACATAACGGCATACTCGGCGATGCCGAGTTCGTTTACATCCGCCACGGAGGTGGCAAGGTGCTCTCCGAGTGAAGGTTCCGATCTATGGCCGACATGAGGGTCGGCGGCCACCCACCAGGTGATGTCCTCATTAATAGGCTTTTTTTCTTCGGCATACAATGCAGAGATCCCGGTCAGGAAGACCAATGACCCTATCACTGCACAAAACAGGTGCTTATAACTCACAACTTTGCTGCTGCCGGCCCTTCTGTGCTCGTTTTCACTCATTTGTTTTCCCTCCGGAAAGAAGTTGTCCCATCCATAGTTGAAGGTTGAACGGCTACTCCAACGGAATGCATTTTATCCTTCTGTCATAATGTAGTCAAATGAAAGGAGGAATTTGCGCTGTAACGTTTTTTGCGTATCCCGGAACGCAGATTGTTGTGGCGTACGGGGGCGGCCCTCGGTAAGTGATTGATTTCCATTGCTATAAGGTCGTTTTGCACGCTCAAAACACCCCTTACAGCCGATTTTTGAGGGCAAAAACGGATTTAAGCGTTTGTGTCGCTCTTTGACATGTTAGATTTTTTCCGCCGCCCTCTGCGCTCTCTGAGCCTCGGCGCCGCCACCGGGGCGTGGGCCGGGCAGGCGAATGTAGTCGGCCGGGCAGTGGTGATGGGCCGAGGGGCTGCAACTACTGCGGCTGCTACGGCGAAAACCGCAGGGATTGCAGCGGCTTATAAAGGGGCTAAATATGCCCATGAAGTGAAATCTGGAGCTCAGAAGGGAGTCCAGAAGGCTTCTGAGCAAGCGGTCTATCGATCGCATCAATTGCATTTTTCTCGCCGTGGTGGCATTGCCAGTGGGATATACGGAATCGATATGGATATGAACTGAAATTGGAGGAAGCCGAACTCTGGCTTGATCGACATTTACAAGGTGGATGGGACAAAAGTAAAATGTTTATCCGTCACCGGCCTACCGATCATTGTATCGAGTTTTACAAATGGGCTCCCCCACTTCGGTCTTTTTGCGAGTATGAACCGAGCAAATACTATTTAATTTTGCGGGAGGGAAAGCATTGCAATTCATCTGAGTTTCAATGTGCTCGGCAAATAATTGAAAGAAAAGTGGATGAACATAGAATTAAACTAACAGAAGGAGATAAAGGGCTAATAATGGCAGAGATTGGTCCGAATGCGGAATTGGGGGGTGATTTGATAAAATCCATTTACCGGGAAGCCTTTGTAATGCCAAATAATAATCTTAGGGCTAGTTTTATTGGTCGAGTAAATATTCGATTAAGAGGACCTCTTGCCGGATGGAATGACAGAACAACCCTTACAGCCAAAAAAAATGCCGAACAAAAAAAATACGAGGGTAAGTCAGATCTGCATAAGGGCGGACAGCAAGGGTGGTCTTCGAAGTTGTACAGGCATTTTTTTGAAAAAAATAGAAAACATCTTGACAGTCCAAACGAGCACGGCGTAACTCCGCTCATTACAGCCGCCTATTTTGATAATTAGTGCCTGACCGAAAAGCCCCATTTTCCAGCCACATGGCGAGCGAAAGCTCTTTCCTTTTCTGAAATTTGACCGGGAAAACGAAAAAAATCCTCTCCCCAGGACCGCAGGGCACTTTTCAGCCCGTTTATGACCATACGGAGACACAACTTCCCCGCAAGCAGGCTCCGTGCAAGCT
>PWZK01000212.1 GCA_003567495.1 Candidatus Brocadiaceae bacterium | reverse complement strand
GCACGGGCATAAAAAGCCCGTAATCGAAATACCCTTTTATTCTTGCCAGCGCTTCCACAACCCCCCTGTGCCCTACTGCAAAGCCGACCCGCCATCCCGCCATATTGAAACTCTTCGACATCGTGGTAAACTCGACCCCGATATCGGTAGCGCCGGGGACCTGGAGCATGCTCGGCGCGCTAAATCCGTCGAATGTTATATGGCTGTAGGCAAAGTCGTGGACGAGAAATACGCCCTGCTGCCGGCAATAGGCAACTATTCGCTCGAAAAAATCCAGCTCGACCGTGAGCGTAGTAGGGTTATGCGGGAAGTTTATGATTACCATCTTCGGTTTCGGGTTGAAATTTTCCACCGCATATCTGAGGTCTTCGAAAAATTTTTCGCCGGTGCCCAGCGGTACGGAAAACACCGATCCGCCGGCCAGACGCACGCCGTGGATATGGACGGGAAAGGCAGGGCTGGGCACGACCGCTACATCGCCCTGATTAATAACCGCCATAAGCATATGCGAGAGCCCCTCCTTGCTGCCTATCGTGCATACGATCTCTTTTGCCGGATCGACCTTAACACCGTACTGCGAGCGATAGAAACGGCTAACCTCGCGCTTGAGATTGTATATACCGTCCGCCTGGACACTGTACCGGTGGTTTTTCGGATCCCTTACGGCATCGCATAATTTGTCTATTATAGGCTCCGGAGTGGGATCGTTGGGATTGCCCATGCCCAGATCTATCACGTCCTCGCCCGCACGCCTCCTGGCTTTTTTTATCGCGTTAAGGCGCCCGAAAACGTATGGCGGCAGATCATCGAGACGGGCGGCGAGCTGTATTTTTTGCTGTGCACACATATCATGAAAATCGATTTGTTGTTAGTTTGGCGACATTAAGCGCCTAATTCTTTTTCAAGACTTCGCTTGAAAAAGAATTAATAAAACGACAACGGCTACGACTAAACGGCAAACGACATCGTTTTTTAGTACATCGACAATTTGTTGTCAATGTTGCAACATTAAGCGCCTTACAGCATCCCCGTAAATCCGAAAAAAGCCATGGACATCAGCCCGGCACATATGAAAGCCACCGGCATACCCTTAAGCGGCGCCGGCACGTCGGCCATATCCAGGCGCTCGCGTATCCCGCTCATCAGTATCATGGCAAGCGTAAAGCCTATGCCCGCGCTTATTCCGTGCCATCCGGCGACAAACAGGCCATGGGCCAGGCTCGCCCCTGCCGCTTCGCTTATCTCCACCGGCGCGTCGGTCGTGTTCAGCAACGCAACTCCCATAATGGCACAATTGGTGGTTATAAGCGGCAGATATATGCCCAGCGCGTCGTAGAGGGCCGGCACGCGCGCCCTCAGAAACATCTCAACAAGCTGCACCAGAGTGGCGATGACCAGGATATACATCGGCGTGCGAAGCACCAGTTCCAGATCTGCATCGATCCACACCGCGCCCTCTTTCAGAATGAGCCCGTACAGCAAATACGTTACAACGCCGGCAAGAAACATCACGAAGGTCACCGCCGCCCCCATCCCGAGCGCGTTCTCAATCTTCTTTGTAACCCCTATGAAAGGGCAAAGGCCGAGAAATCTGGCCAGCACAAAATTCGAGACGAAAATTGCGGAAAACGAAATCGTCATAAGTGTCGCTATATCCATTATAAGCTATACCTCACAGCTTTTTCCAAAACTCTCAGCTTGCAGCGGTTTTTTGCGTAAAAAAACGGTTGAAAAGACCCATCAGCAGCCCCAGAGCAAGAAACGCACCGGGCGCCTGCACCATGATGTTTGCCGGGATGTATTCCACGGGTGAAAACGAGGGCATCCACGGATAGTCCCAAAGCGTGCCGCTGCCGAGCGCCTCCCTTATCGCAGCCAGCAGCGAAATAGAGAGCGTGAATCCGAGCCCGATACCCAGGCCGTCCAGCACCGAACGACGTAGCGGCTTTTTGTATGCGAAAGCCTCCGCACGGTTCAGTATTGCGCAGTTGACAACTATCAGCGGAATAAAGATTCCGAGCGCGGCGTTTATTTCGGGCGGCAGATACGCCTTGAATATTATGTCCACCATCGTTACAAATGAAGCGATGATGACGATAAAACACGGGATACGAACCTGCTGCGGTATAAATTTGCGGCACAGGGAAATTATGAAATTCGAGCAGACCATAACCGCAATAACCGCCATGCCCATCGCCACCGCGTTCTTAAGCCCCGTCGTAACTGCGAGAGTCGGGCACAGACCGAGCGCCAGCACAAAAACGGCGTTCTCCTCCACCAACCCCTTCCTGATCTCTCCGCTCAATGACCTTCCTTCGAGTCCGACCTGTTTTGAATTTTGGGTTTTGGGCATTGTGATTTATGGACTTGTAATAAGCCTGAGCCAAAATTATCATCAACATCATAGATGTGTTATGTATGGCACAGCGATATAAATATATTCTCTTGCCGTGCTGATTGCACTGAAGTAGGCCTGCATTATACTGGACCAGTCCGAGTCCGGTCCGCTTGCCGTGATCTGGACCAGCTGCCTGTTCCTGATACGCGATTTGGGAAAATAGGACCGCTGGCTCACAATCTTTCCCGAAACGAAGTACCAGTCTATCAGAAATACCACCT
>PWZK01000100.1 GCA_003567495.1 Candidatus Brocadiaceae bacterium | reverse complement strand
TTAGCCGAATGTCACATATCCTGATCTCCGGGAAAAAGCCATGAGACCATTTTTATTCGATCCCGATAGCGATCCCGATCCCGATAGCGACTTCGGTTATACTGGAGAATAAATGGCACGATGCACGTAAGGGTATCTTCTTATTATCTCGCCTGCGATTCCAAGCACATCGCAAAAAAAGGGCCGTTAGTGACTTTTCCGCGAAACGTTAAGGTGGTTCAAACCCAATAACCACTTCCGGAACTCTGAATATATGGTATTCGATGCTGACCTTTCTGTCAATTATGCATTTTACCCAATGCCCCCATATCAAATAAAAGCAAAATAGGATCATTCCTTCCGCATCCCAAGCTTGTCCCGCGACGGCTCATATCCCCGATCTCAGACGACAAACTCAACCGTAAGGATCTGCTTGCTACGTATCAGGAACGCGGCCCAACCTTTCTCATCGGTATCCAGATCGTACTGCGGAATTTCCTCGAGATTGACAACCCGCACTGTGCTCCAGGCCCGGCCCGCATCTTCAGGGAGTCTGTATTCGTCCCTGGCTCTTTCCACCGGCGAAGGGGTTTCCAGGGGCCCTGTCATGCCCCCGTTGAGCCTTATCGTTCCGTTAATATCCTTCACGTATGGATTAAAAAGTCTGACCACCCACCCCCGTCCCAGCTCGCTTTTCTTGACGGCGCTGATTTCAAGGTCTGCCGGACGTATTTCCAGGAAGGAATGTGCAACCGGCATATTTCCCTTATCGGAAGGTCCTATCTGGGCAACCCGGACATTGTGGTTAAAGCGCTCCGACGCCTGCCGGACCCCACCTTTCTCCCAGTCCCCTTCATGAGGCATAAAGGCATAGCGAAATGTATGAGTTCCGAGACACTGTGATCCCCTATCCAACCGACTGTAATCGGTCATTTCCAGGTTTGTAATGCATATCCTCAAGGGAAAACACCTCAGAAGGGTAAAACTGAGGGTTTGATCCGAATCACCATGGGGCTCGTATGCCTTCAGTCCCTCGTTGATCAGGGCTACGCCCTGTCGGCCGTCGCTGACGGAGACAAAACGGTCCATCGGGTGCTCGGTCTGGGGCTTTTCATCGAACGCGGCGGGATCGGGAAGAGCGATATCCCTCTGCACCACATCGAACGGGATTGACGCCTCCACAGTGGGCGAATCAATCTTTGTCGGGAAAGAAACTTGAAGATAATGGTCTCCGGCAGTGTTTTCAACCGTGGTCTCAATCTCCACCCAGGGCTGCCCTTTGCGCAGGGTAACGCGATTGACAATTTTGTAGGGCACCCGGTCTTTACTACGCCGCCTCTCATCGGCAGACCGTCCCCGGGGAAGCTCCCAGTCCAGCTCAACACGGAAAACTGTGGCCAGAGGCCCCTGACAGACACATGCGATTCTTGCTCGTTCACCGAGGGTGGTCAGTACTTCATCGCGAGCCACCGTATGGTGCTCCCATGGATTACCTGTTTCACTGCTGTCACGAAAGTAACCCAGGTCCGTCCAGTTGCGACCGGTAGATTTTTCCGTCACATCCAGCGCACCATTGGGCTGGATAAGAACCTTAAGGTACTCATTTTCCATGTAATGAGGCAAACCGTGGATTGAACGCTCTATGGTGTTTTTTTTCTCCGAAAGCGGTCTGATATAAAACGTCTTGTACCCCAAACCGGGCAGTTCGGGCAGCTGAGCCAGGAAACTGTGTCTTTCCATCGACATCATATTGGCGCAGTCATGGGCGTGGCTTACAACCGTCTTGTGCGGTTGCGAATCGATCTTCTGAATCGTCATTGCGCGGTCGTCTTCGTCCACAAGCTCAAAATCCTCAGCCCCCAAATCGACCGGTATGTCCAGGCACACGTCGACGACCTCAGTTCGGTGAGCCGGGAGACAATTCCATTCTACCACGGCGACATCGTCCATTTGACGGTGAGAGAGGTCAATCGAACCGGCAACCTCAGCAAAAGCATCCTCCATCACGCAGACACTGATTTCCCTCGCCTGACGGTAGCGATAAAGCATGTCCTCAGGCACTACATCACGACTGCAGCATCCGATAGAATCATGACCATGATTCTGAAGCAGCCAGTTCCACGCCTGATCGATGAACCCGTCGGGATAATCGGCTCCCAGAAGCGCAGCAAAACTTGCCAAAGGTTCGGCATACCGGCCCAGCAAGCGCTCGGTCTGGTAATTCAACTTTTTTATATCCATACGGGCGGAAATCACCCATCCATACAGTTCCGAGCCGCTTCCAGGGGTGTGCGGGTACCTCATCTCCCCCTTTAAAAGGACCAGATCGTCCGAGACATTGTCGACAACGCTTTTCTGGAAATCCTCAAAGGTGCTGTGGAACACCTCGGCACGTCCCGCCAGGGCCCTGTTGCAATCAGCAATCAGCCGCACCTCGCGGACATCGGGACAGGAGGAATCATGGCCTGCGGACCAAAAGCGGTGACGAGTGGTCCATTCCCCGTCCTGTTCCTTCAGGGCCTGATCCGCCCTTGCGGGTATATTTTCGGCATGGTAGGAGAACTTCGGACGGGCGTATGAAATATCCAACCCGTTGAACTCACCATCGGCCAGACGAAAAGGAGCGTTGCCCTCGTTCCAAT
>PWZK01000076.1 GCA_003567495.1 Candidatus Brocadiaceae bacterium | reverse complement strand
TCCCATCGCGGTGGCAAGCTGGAATATGGGCAGGTAGACCGCCAGAATGACAATGGCGACTACCACGCCCAGCAGCGAGAGCAGCACGGGTTCCAGCAGCGCCATAAGCGAGTCGATACTTACGGCGGCCTCTCTTGTATAGTGCTGCGCCACGCGCTCCAGCATATCGCCCAGGCTGCCGGTTGCCTCGCCGGCCGCCGTCATTCTGTTCAGCATCCGGGGAAAATATCGGCGCCCGTCCATCTCTTCGGAAAGGGTGGAGCCGCGCACTATATTATCCCTTATCTCCAGAAGATTTTTCTGAAACACATAATTTCCGCTTATGTCTCCTGTCAGCGTCAGCGCCTCGACCACCGCTATGCCGCAGTCCAAAAGAAGCCCGAGCGTCCGCGTCATGCGCGCGACAACGACTTTATGTACCATCGGCCCCACAACAGGCAGACGCAGGAATAGGCGGTCGAAAAAACGCCTGCCCGTTTCCGTGCGCTTAAATACTACAGTGGCGATTACCAGAGCTGCGAGAAGCAGAAAAATATAAACTATATTGCCGGCAAGCAGCCGGCTGAAACCCATCACCAGCCTGGTTATCAGCGGCAGCTCGGCGCCGAGCCCCGCAAAGATATCCTCGAAGCGCGGCAGGATAAAAATAAACAACGCGCTGACTGCGAGCATAAAGAATCCGAGGATAAACATCGGATATCGTATGCCGGCCTTTATCTTGCGCCGAAGTTCAACCTGGGTGTCGAGATAATCCGCCAGGTCCCCGAGTATGCCCCCCATATGTCCGCTTTCCTCGCCTGCATGCACCATGGCTATCATAAGCTTTGAAAAGACCTTTGGATGTTTTCTCATCGAGGCCGACAGCGAAGCGCCCTCGCGTATATCCGAGGAAACCGACGTCAGCACCTCTTTGAGCCTCGGGTTTTCGGCCTGGGCGCCGACGTCGGAGATCGAATCCACAATGGGCAGCCCGCCGCCGAGCATGGTAGAGAGAGTGCGGAAGACGATCGCCATTTCGTCGAGCTTTACCTTCTTCTGAAAAAAATCGGCCACCGGGCTCTTTTCACGTGCTTTCCGCTTGTTGACGGTTTTGGCATTCGCGTCCACCTGCTCGATCGAAATGGGTACGGCGCCTTTGGCACGCAGGCTGGAAAGCAGGTCCTTGCGCGAATCCCCGTCGAGACGCGCACGCACGGTCTTGCCCCCTTTGTCTCTGTAGGCCACCGCAAATTTTGGCATTGGATATCACCCCAAAAGTGAATTCATCTCTTTAACATCGCTGCACCTGGAGAGCGCTGTAGATTCCGTTATCAGGCCTCCCTTTACCAGTTCCGCCAGAGAAGCGTTCATGGTCTGCATGCCCGCCTCGCGTCCCATCTGAAGCTGCGAGTATATCTGGCTTATATCCTCTTCTCTTATAAGGTTGCGTATTGCTGGGTTGACCACCATCACCTCGCATGCGAGGGCGCGTCCCTCGCCGCCGCGCATTGGCAGAAGTTGCTGTGCGATTACGGCCTGGAGCACGAACGACAGCTGTATGCGCACCTGCTGCTGCTGCTCGTGAGGAAACACGTCGATGATACGGTTAACGGTGCTTATGGTATCGTTGGTATGCAGTGTGGAGAAAGCCAGGTGGCCCGTCTCGGCCACGGTAAGCATCGAGCGTATCGTTTCAATATCCCTCATCTCGCCGATCTGCACCACATCCGGGTCCTGACGCAGTATGTGGCGCAGCGCTATGCGGAACTCGCTCGTATCCTGCCCGACCTCCCGCTGGTTTATCACGCACTTATTGTGATAATGCAGATATTCAATCGGATCCTCCACGCTTATAATATGCTTGCGGAAATTCTGGTTTATGTAGTCCACCATGGCGGCCAGGGAGGTGGATTTACCGCTGCCGGTCGGGCCGGTTAGCAGTATCATGCCGCGGTTTTTTTCACACAGCTGCCGCAGCACCGGTGCCGGCAGGCCGAGTTCTTCAAACTGCGGAATATCATAAGGCAGCCTTCGGATGGCAGTAGCCACGCTGTCGCGCTGCAGGAATACGTTCACGCGGTAGCGGCCTTTCCCGGTGAGCCCTATCGAGCAGTCGAGTTCCCGATCCCGCTTAAAATCGGCTATCTGTTTTTCAGAAAGCATGGAGTAAATGATCCGCTCGGTGTCGTCCCGGCCAAGTTTTGGATAATCCGCCTGCGGCTCCAGCGTGCCGAAGACGCGGTACTGCGGCGGGACCCCCACCGTGATATGGAGGTCGGAGGCGTTTTTTTCTTCCATCTCGGCAAGCAATTTTTCCAGCATCTCTTCCATGTACGCGGCTCCTTTTTAATTGGATAAATCACTTTTGAATCGCCCCTTCGGGGCTCTGTTCTGTCGTTTGCGCCCTTTTCCCTGGGCTTGCGTCCCGGGCTACCTGCCTGCCGCGCTGCGCAGCGGCGCAGGCAGGCTAATGAATCGGCCCTTCGGGCCTGACGGCAAAAACATTACACGCCTTTCTCCGTTGTAAGTCCTCAGTGAACAACGTCTCATTTTGCTTGTACGGGCACTTAAACCGCCGTTTGCCGTTGCCGGGAACGCGGGCGTCCTGCCCGCATGCCGACAGAAGGCGGACAAGATGTCTGCGCTCCCCG
>PWZK01000233.1 GCA_003567495.1 Candidatus Brocadiaceae bacterium | reverse complement strand
TGGCGGAGATTGTTTGACGAGCGCCTTCCGGCGCTGCTGTGGAACACCGGCCTTCTCACCGTCTGTGTTACGTCCGCGTCCGTAGTGATCGGCACGCTCCTGGCATTTCTCGTGGTTCGGACCGACCTTCCGGGCGCCCGCCGCTGGCGCTGGCTGCTGGCGCTCCCGCTGGCCGTTCCGCCGTATGCCGGAGCCTTGGGTTTCGTCCTTATATTCGGTCCCCGCGGTATGATAGGAGAGTTAACGGGCTGGAGCTTTTTCCCGGTCTATGAGTCGCTGTTTTTTACATCTTTTGTTCTGACTGTCTTTCGCTACCCCTATGTGTACCTGATTGTTATGGCGTTGCTACGGCGTATGAGCAACAGTTATGAGGAGACGGCCCGTTCCTGCGGCCTGTCGCACCCAAAAGCGCTGCTGAAGGTGACGCTGCCCATGCTGCGCCCGGCCATCGGCGCCGGGGCGCTTCTGGTGGCTTTCTGCGTGCTGTCCGACTTCGGAGCCGTGGCGATGCTGCGTTACGAGACGTTTGTCAGCGCCATTTACTATCAGATCGAAGGACGCTTCGATCGCAGCGCAGCAGCTGTGCTCAGTGCGGTTCTGATCGTGATCACGCTCGGTTTGCTGTGGATTGAGCGCCGCGGCAGGAGGACACGGCGATACAGTTCGACGGCTGAGCGAACGTTCATCGACACAGTGCCGCTGGGCAGGTGGAAGCCGCCGGCCGTTGTCTTTGTCGTATTTGTGTTCTCTCTCGCCGTTCTGCTGCCGGTTGCTATTCTCTGTTACTGGAGTTTTTCAGGCATACGGAGCGGGGCGTTGTCGTCACGTTTTTTCGTGTATATATTCAACAGCCTCACGGTGGCCACAGTGGTGTCGGTGGTCTGCATGGTCTTTATGCTGCCTGTAGTGTACTTGCGCTCGCGTTATCCATCTGTTTTCAGCCGCGTTATATCGCAGATTTGTTTTGCCGGGTATGCTATTCCGGGAGTCATTGTTGCCTTGGGGATGATATTTGTTTTTCACCGCCTCCTGCCCTGGCTTTATCCGACACTGGCGATGGTGGCGTTGGCCCATTTTGTGCGTTTCCTGCCACAGGCACTCGGAGCCGGTGAATCGGCGCTTGCGCGCGTTCCGCCTGCGCTTGATGAGGCGGCCCGGAGCCTGGGGGCCGGCCCGTTCGGCATGATGGGACGTGTCATATTTCCTATGATGCTGCCGGGGATTCTGGCCGGAGGCGCGCTGGTGTTTGTGAGCTCGCTCAAAGAACTTCCGGCCACACTCCTGCTGCGCCCGCCGGGCTTCGATACGCTGTCGGTGAGGGTATGGATCGAGGCGAGCGAGGGGTTCTACGGCAGAGCGGCGCCGGGTGCGCTGCTTATCATCATCGCATCTGCACTGGCACTGAAACTGATGCTGGATCGATCCTGAAGCTTCGGTTACAAGTGAAGACAGACTTTTTTCACCGCAGAAAATGCGGAGGACGCAAAAAAATGGCAAATATCGAAATCAGAAACATTACAAAAACTTACCCCGGCAGTGCCAGGCCCGCCGTTGAGGACCTGAACCTGAACATTTCCCGGGGTGAGATCATAACCCTGCTGGGCCCCAGCGGCTGCGGGAAGACCACGACCCTGCGCCTTGTGGCGGGTTTTGAATCGGCGGAACGCGGGAACATTCTTTTTGACGGCAAAGACATAACCGGTGTCGCACCTGAGAACCGCAACGTAGGGATGGTATTTCAGGACTACGCTCTTTTCCCCCATCTGAGCGTGCGTAAAAACATAGGTTTCGGCCTCGGGCGGTCGGAGGGGCGGGAGCGTCGAATAGAGGACATGCTCGCACTGGTCGGTCTCGGGGGAGGGGGTGAGAAAATGCCGGACCGGTTGTCGGGAGGACAGCAGGGACGTGTTGCCCTGGCGCGGGCGCTTGTGCGTGAGCCGGCGGTAGTGATGCTGGACGAACCGTTCGGCAGCCTGGATGCAGACCTGCGGGAGAGGATGCAGCGGGAAGTAAAATCCATTATAAAAAAGGCGGGCGCCACCGCCGTTTTTGTAACACACGATCAGATCGAGGCGATGAGGATATCCGACCGAATTGCGGTTCTCAACGACGGCCGGCTTGAACAGCTGGGGACCTCTCGGGAAATATATCAGCACCCCGAAACCCGGTTCGTCGCCGGGTTCGTCGGCGACTCAAATCTGCTAACCGGAGTGATGGGAAGCGACGGCCGATCGGTAAAAACCGATATCGGAATCGTTCCCTGCCGCCACACCCACGGCCGCACGCCCGGCGATAAAGTGACGATCTGCGTTCGACCATGTGCCTTCGAACGCCATCCGGACGGCGCCTTCGGAGGCCGGATCGTCAAAACCATTTTTACCGGGGACAATACCAGCGCCATACTGGAAGTTGAGAAGGCGGGAGGTAAAAAAGCGGAACTTATGGTTCACCTACATCCGGAGGATGATATAGAAGAAGGCGCGCAAGCAAACTTCAAAATCCTCCCTTATTTCGTGGCCGTGGTGAAAGAACGGAATGCATAACCCGCATATGCCCGGACAATCCAGCCCTGCAGGGGCGGCATAATCAGTATCAAGTAGTATTCTTGCTTCAGCATACAGACGACATCGTTGGCATGGAGAAAGGG
>PWZK01000341.1 GCA_003567495.1 Candidatus Brocadiaceae bacterium | reverse complement strand
GAATGCAATCTGCGCGGCCTCTTCCATCGGATACCCGAAGACTCCTGTAGAAACGGCCGGAAAGGCTACTGAACCGAGGCCGTTCTCTTCTGCCAGCCCGAGAGTTTCGCGATAACAAGAAGCCAGCAGAGTATCCGAAGGATTGTCGCTTCCGTAAACCGGCCCGAGGCAATGGATCACGAAGCGGTTGGGCAGATTATGCGCCCCGGTAATCACGGCCCGGCCCGGGCGGATGGGTGCAAGAGGACGGCATTCCTCTTCAGGACCCGACCCCGCTACGCGGTGAATGGCGCCGGCCACGCCGCCTCCTGTCCGGACCTTCAGTTCAAACAGAAAGGTTCACGTAAACCCTGCCCAGAAGAAGCCGCGCAAAAAATGAAATAGTTCTTTTAGCCGTGCTGACAATTTTTACGCAATTTTATTGCAAAGTTGGGAATCTGAAGTTTATGGCAAATATCTTTCTATCTCCATCGCGCCATGGAAGACGCCCAAAATATCGACTGTATCCTCACTTTTGATCAGATATGCGATTCGGTAATGTCCATAGAGCAGAATTCTAATTTCCCCTTCGCTGTCATCCTTATATTTGTAACCAACACGTGGGTATCGCGTCAGGACTTGAGCTTTCTGATAGATGCCCAGAATTGCGTCTGCCGCGGCCCCAGGAGCATCCTGATTGATATAATCGTAAATGTTTTCCAGCCAATTCTGCGCCTCGCTTGTCCACCTCACCTTTGCCATGAGCGAATCCGCTTCTCCATCTCTTCATTGTCGATAACATTGCCTTCCCGCGAATCATTAAGTCCGCGCTGCACCATCCGCTCAAAAGCGAGTTCTCGCAGAATTTCTTCGTAAGATGCATCCTCGGGCTGTTGCTGAATAACTTCAAACATCCTCGTCTTTGCCGTTTGCATAGCACTTTCCCCCGCGAATTTTGTCATAAGCTATCCGAAACCTGTATTTGCACAGAGCATTACATATCAGGTTCAACAACCTCTTTTCAGACAGTTATATCATACACTATCTTTTCGCTTTCATCAAAAACATGGACATCCCGGCAGATTCATGTCATAGGGCTTTAGAAGTGTTGCACTTAAAGACGGACTGGCGAGGTCCTTTCACCTTTAACTCTAATTCCATAAGAGGATCATCATGTGTAAAAAAGTAGAAGCAGAAGATCTGTGTGAGCTGTGCTACGAGCCGCTCGAAGACGGAGAGACTGTTTTGCAGCTGGTTCAGGACAGGCATCCCACATATGACAGGGAAATTGTGCTGAGCACTTTTCACAAAGAGTGCTTTGACGGGGCTGAAGAACTCACCCATGAGTGCCCTCACTGCGAATGCTATATGCGCCTTACTCTCATCAGAAAAGGCAAGGATTACCAGAACCTCTCACATAAACTGCTGTGCCCGTTCTGCGCAGCCCTGTTTGATTCGCAGATGGGGTTTTAAGTCCTGTGCACGGTTTTAACCCCTAGAATTCCAACCAAATCAAGGAGAAAACCATCATGAAAATGAAAGTTTATCACCGTGAAAAGCTTCCCCATCCCCTGGATCTGAATCACTGCCGGGATCCGGGCTGGCCCAAGCTCTACACTCACGTTGCGGGTGTCGAGACCTCAGCCTGCATATTTCATAAACCAACGACAGGAATTAATGTAACGGCTTTACAATCAGCATGTTAATAGCGTTTTCCAGGGTGGCTCGGATTTTACCGTGTGTACCTGAGCTCCGCAAAAAACGGCGGTTTACCCTGCGGGCGCGTCCTCAGCGGCGCATCTGCTTTGTCAGGCTGCGCTTCGCGTATACAAATACTGCGGCGCTTGCCTTTCGCGCATATGCACGACTGGGAACACGTGAAATAAGCAGGTTCGGGCCTGGAAGAAACCTTCCGCCTCACAAACTCGCTGGAGAGGCCGTGGTGGGAGAATGAAGAGATTACTCTTAAAACAGAGCCGCCTCTTCGAAGCACAAGCGTAGGGGACGTTATCGCTGACAGCTCAGGGCCGAAGCTGTGCCTGGCTGTTGGATGGAGGAACCTGCAGGAGGAAACAAAAGTGACGTGAAGATCGAACGATATTTACTCAAGACAAAATTTTATGGAGGAGAAACCATGAGTGAAAAGTGTCTATTCTCAGAAAAAAGCCGCGAAGGCGCACTGCTTACCTTGAGAATCGTAAGAGAAAAAGCCTGTGAGTATTCAAAGCCTGAGAAAATAAAAAGTCCTGCGGACGCTGCCGAGCTTTTCGAGAAAGTATTCGGCTTATCGGAATACGCAGAAGAAGTCCTTTGCATGATAACGCTCGACAGTGCCAACAAGCCCTGCGGTTTCTGGAAGGTATCGGCCGGGATACTCAATGAGAGCATGGCCCATCCGAGGGAAGTTTTCAAGCGAGCACTGCTTGCAAACTCCAACGCGGTGATTATCGCCCACAACCATCCGTCGGGAAATACCGGGCTGAGCGCCCAGGACCGCGCCTGCGCAAAAAGGCTGAAGGAAGCAGGTGAGCTGCTGGGCGTTAAGCTGATCGATTTCCTCACCATAGGCGAGGAAGGCAGTTTCCAGAGCGCATCAGAACAGGGAATACTGGAGAAATGAGCAGTGAGGGTAAAAAACGCAACTTTAACCATGTTGAGGAGGTGATAAGT
>PWZK01000003.1 GCA_003567495.1 Candidatus Brocadiaceae bacterium | reverse complement strand
GGGGCCTCGGGCGGCGACTTGCACCGCAGTGAACCGATCCATTACTACTTCGACGCAGTAAGCGGCGAGCCGCTGAAAAACCCGCTGCCTTTCGAGGGACATAAGGTTTCGCCCGTAGACGTCAATGGCGACGGTTACCACGAGTTTCTGCATCGCTCGGGCAAGATCTACGACCGGCACGGAAAGATAATTGCGGATATCGAAGGCTCGGCCCGAGTTGGCAAAAAACTCGACCTGCCGGGACATCAAGTCGAGGTCTCGCGGGGCGAGGAAGGCGTCGTCCTTATTTTTGGCGACGACGAGGCGGGCGACGGCGGGGACAGGTTCAAGGACTACCACCTCCACATGCGACACGTCATGGCTTCCGGGTACAATCCCCGAGCGTGCGTAACATGCGGCATGTGAAATTGCGTCGGTTTTGTTGCCATTGTCGTCAATCTGCGGACCGCCGTTGCTGGCGTTGTTGCCGCTCGCCGTTGTCGTTACTTTCGTTTGCTTTTTCGCGGTTTTATCGGATCGTATCCACCCCTGCAAAGCGGATTGCACCATGTTAGCTCAGGTTCTGACCCAATATAGCTCCGATATAGTCTTTGATACCAAAATATCATATACCGACCGGCTTGCCTTTTTTATCGCTCTCTATGGCCCCGAAGACCATAGAGAGGCTTTTTATGTTATCCGAGCATATCGTCTGGGGCGTGCCGCCTTCCCTCAAGCATTGGATAAACTCTTTTACGCACGCAGTGTGCCCGGTAATTTCAAGAGGCTGGGCTCCTGACTCGACCTCTTTTACCTCGCTGCGCATGCCTTTATATTCTCCTTCTACAACCTCTGCGTGCGGTTTGCCTTCGTCCCATTTTGCGGTGCCTTTTGTGCCGACGATTCGCCAGCTCCCCGCCCATGGCGTATTATACCCCTCCGAGCACCACGAGCCTCTGTAGTTAAAAACAATATCGTCGCTCATTTCAAAGATGCACATCGCCGATGCTTTGCCCTCATACCACGATCCTTTCGGATTGAACGCTTTGCAATAAACGCTGAGCGGATCGGCGCCGGTGAACTGTCGCGCCTGATCGAAGGTGTGTATCGCCATATCAAGCAGCAGCGGGTGTTGCATCCGGGTGCGGAATCCCTTGAAATGCGCCCCGATATAAAAATCAACGTTTACAGTCGTGACCTCGCCTATCACGCCGCTGCTTATGAATTCGGTCATTGCCGGAGCGGTGGGCAGGTATCTGCGATTTTGCATAACCGCATAGAGTTTGCCCGTTTGTTCGGCCTTTTCAACCATTTCGCGCGCACGCTGCATCGAATCGGCGAGCGGTTTTTCACCCAGAACGTGGCAGCCGGCATCCAGCGCTTTCATGGTGATCTCGTGGTGCGCCTCCGGCACGGTGCAGTCGAAGACGACGTCGGGTTTCGTTTCGTGCAGCGCGGCATCGAGTTCGTCGAAAACGACATCCCGTCCGAGGTCATGCTCACGGGCGCGTTTTTCGGCGTTTTCTCTCTTTATATCAACCAGGCCCGTTACAGTCAGGTTTTCCGATTCCGCCGCTTTGAGCCATGCCCCGGACATACCGCCGCAGCCCGCAATCAATACTTTTATCTCCTGATCCATGGTCAGTTGCCTCCATCATATCCGGTATGCGTGCGTACCCATATGTTTCGGTACCGCACCAGGTCGCCGTGATCCTGGAGTTGCAGCGGCCCCTCGGCGGGGTGCGGGCGGTAACTTGTCGTTTTTTTGTGTTCCGTCGGGCCCATCAGCTTTTTATGATGGTGAACCATGATGCCGTTGTGAAGAACGGTCACGTATGCCGGCCTCTGCAGTTTATCTCCTTCAAACCTGGGCGCTTCCCACAGGATATCGTATGTCTGCCACTCGCCCGGCCTGCGGCATGCATTTACCAGGGGCGGGCATTGCCCGTAGATCGCAGCGGTCTGTCCATCGGGGTAGGTGGGGTTTTCAAAGCAGTCCAGCACCTGTATTTCGTAAAGTCCCATCAGAAACACCCCGCTGTTGCCGCGTCCCTGGCTTTTTCCTTTCACTTCTTCCGGGGCGGCCCATTCCAGGTGCAGCTGGCAGTCGCCGAAGTTTTTTTTGCTCTGTATATCGCCTGTTTTCGGCACGACCTCCATGCAGCCGTTTTCAGCCTTCCATGCGGCCTCGCCGCCTTTCACATTTTTCCATTCTGAGAGATCACCGCCGTCAAAGAGCACGATGGCATCCGAAGGCGGGGAGTCGGGTTCTTGCCGGCAGTTCGTTTGCGGCGGCGTAACTACCGGCGGCACCGGTCTTGGTCCGTGCACGCGGTAGTCTGTTCCGGGTATCAGTGGCGTGTCGTCGTAACATACATCGGATAGTTCGGTCATGAGTATGCCTCCTGAGTTGTGCGTGAAAAGGCCCGAAAAAGAGAAAACAATTGTAGCTAATTAAAGAATGTATTGCAACTGCACCGCACAAAAGAACCCCGCAGGCGGCGACTCAAGGAAACGAGAAAAAACGGCGGCACGGATTAGTTGTTTCCGTGCCGCCACTCGATAGTACCATCCTCACTTCAGAAAAACATCCTTCTCCTTTTACCACACCATACCGAACTGCGCATAGCCGCTGTAGGCGTCGTAATCGGTGTTGTGCTGGCTCATCACG
>PWZK01000197.1 GCA_003567495.1 Candidatus Brocadiaceae bacterium | reverse complement strand
CCCATAGATGTGCAATCTTCCATCAGCTCGACCACTTTATCGGTGGAGCCCATTTCACATGATATACCGGCCGCCATAAATTCCGTCGGGAAATGGGCCTTAAGGTAGGCGGTGCGGTAAGCGACAAAGGCGTAAGCGGAGGCGTGCGCCTTGTTAAATCCGTAACCTGCAAAGTGCATTATCAGGTCGTAAATTCGGACGGCTGTCTCTTCCTCTACCCCGTTTTCCACCGCGCCATGGATGAAACGTTCTCTTGAGCGGGCTATGACCTCCTCTTTTTTCTTGCTGATTGCCTTGATCATGCTCAATGCCCCGGCCATGCTCATGCCGGCGATCTCATGGCACATCCTCATAATCTGTTCCTGATAGACTATCACGCCGTAGGTGGGCTTGAGTATGGGTTCGAAGGTATGGTGCGGATATTCGATATCCGCTTCTCCATGCTTGCGCCTGATAAAGTCTTCCACCATACCGCTCTGCAGGGGGCCGGGCCTGTAAAGGGCGAGAATCGCAATAAGGTCTTCTATACTGCCCGGTTTGAGTCTTGCCAGAAGCCTTTTCATGCCGTTGCTGCCGAGCTGAAACACCCCGGTGGTAAGGCCTTCGGCAAGCAATCGGTAGGTGTCTGCATCCTTCAGATCAAGCTGTGCAGAGCCCATATCGGGCGCTTCTTTTCCGCTTTGCTCGATAATATCGAGCGTCCTGTCGATTATGGTCAGCGTCCTTAGCCCGAGAAAATCCATCTTGAGCATGCCCATTTTTTCAAGATCGCCCATAGCCCACTGTGTCATTACTGCGCCGTCGCCCGATTTGTAGAGCGGGGCCAGTTCCCACAGTGGTTTATCGGCGATCACAACACCGGCTGCGTGCGTGCTTGCATGCCGTGGCAGACCTTCGATATGTCTGGCGTATTCCAGTATCCTGGCGACCTCTTTGTCTTCTTCTGCAAACCTGTTCAGTTCAGGCACATCATCCAGTGCTTCTTGTATGGTAACCCCCGGCCCGTCGGGGATCATCTTTGCCAGCCGATCGACTTTTTTCAGCGGCACGCCCAACACACGGCCCACGTCGCGCACGCAGCTTCTTGCCATAAGTATGCCGAACGTGATGATTTGAGCTGTGCTGTTGGCGCCGTAGCGTTTTTTTACATAATTGATAACATCCTCCCTGCGCCGCTCGCACAGGTCGATGTCGATATCGGGCTGCTCCCTGCGTTCGGGATCGAGGAAACGATTAAAAATGAGGCCGTAATCCATCGGGTTTATATCGGTGAGACGCAGGGCATGTGCAACGAGACTTGAAGATCCGCTGCCACGCATTCCGAGAGGTATGTTCTCCTCGCGCGCAAAACGAATGAAATCCCAGGTGATGAGGAAGTAGTCCACATAGCCCATGCTCTCTATTACGCCCAGCTCGTATTCGATGCGCTCGCGCATTTCATCTTCAATTCCCCCGTAGCAGTCTTCAAGCCCTTTTTCAACAAGGGTGCGCAGGTACGTGGCGTTGTTCTCGCATTGGTTCTGGGTGAAAGCCGGAAACTTAAGGCTTTCATCGAGTTCTACGTCGCACATCTCCGCGATGCGGAGCGTATTTTTCAGAGCTTCCGGATTTTCAGGAAACAGCTGCGCCATCTCTTCGGGGGATTTGAAATACAGCTGGTCACAGTCGAAACGGAAGCGCTCCGGATCGTCCAGGGTGCTTTTTGTGCTGATGCACAGCAGCGCCTCGTGCCATTCCCTGTCCTGGGGCCGAAGGTAGTGCGAATCGTTGGTCGCTACGGTCGGAACGTCCATTTGCCCGGCAAGGTCAAGGACCTGAGGAAGCGTTTCCTTTTGTTCGCTCAGGCCGTGGTTTTGCAGTTCGATGAAAAAGTAGTCGCGTCCGAAAATCGAACGCATCTCGTCCAGCCACCGTTGGGCGTCATCTTTTTGGCCGTTAAGCACCAGGTGGTTCAGCCTGCTCATGGCGCATCCACTGAGGCATATTACCCCCTCGGAGCACTCTTGAAGCAGGTCTTTGTCCATTCGCGGTTTGTAGTAAAGCCCTTCGGTGTAGGCAAGGCTGGATATTTTGAACAGGTTTTCAAGGCCGGCCCGGTTGCGCGCCAGCAGGGTGAGATGGAAAAGATCACCCTGCCGCCCGCCGTGGGATCGGTCGTCTCTCCTGTGAGGAGTCAGATAGCCTTCATATCCGAGGATCGGCTTCAGCCCCTGCTCTTTTGCCGTGTGATAGAAATTTACGGCTCCGAACATGTTGCCGTGGTCGGTCATGGCCACCGCCGGCATGCCCATTTCCTTTGCAAGCTCCACCATGCGGTCCGTCCGGCATGCCCCGTCCAGAAGGCTGAATTCGGTGTGATTGTGAAGATGACAGAACTCGACCATAATTACTCACCTTTATCGCTGATTTTGAATTGGAAAAAAGAAAGGCTTCTATTGTAAGAATATTTGACCTATAACGCAAGGGCATCTTTGAAAAGATTTGCCCGCATATTTCATAAACCAAAGACAAAATTAATATAAACGACTGTTATGCTAAGAGCTTAATATCGCAACATCGACAACAAATTGTCGATTTACTAAAAAATTATGTCGTTTGCCGTTTAGTCGTAGCCGTTGTCGTGGTCGTTTTATTAATTCTTTTTCAAGCGAAGTCTT
>PWZK01000345.1 GCA_003567495.1 Candidatus Brocadiaceae bacterium | reverse complement strand
CCCTTCGAATGAAAATTGTCCTTCGGCACAGGTCTTATCATTTTGGTCGTATATTTCTACTTTAACCTCGACAAGTTCGGTGCCGTTCTCACACAAAACACGCCCCTCCAGCTGAGCGGCATGCAGCGTAGCACCAGAAACAAAAAAGAATGCCGTTAGAAAGACTTTTGCCAAGCCATCAATCTTTTTTCTGTGCCTTATTAACATATTCATACCCCAAAATGTATATATTCAGCAAACTACCTTTCAAACCGGTCCGTAGGGGCGAAAGATGTTTCGCCCCTACGAATATATGCGCAAACATAGGGGATCACTGAGGATTTACCTGCAACCATCACGCCCCGTATTTATCCAACAACGCTGCATTTGCAAGCATCAGCGAGATCAGGTGCACCGCGTGGAAGGTGCCCAGCGTGCCTTTTTCCGTACACTCGTGTTCGGTAAACCGGCTGCCGCCCGATACGTCGCACCGACCGGAATGAAGCAGCAGCGGCACCGGGTGCCAGCTATGAAGTTTCATGCAGCAGGGAGTAGAATGATCGCCTGTTATCGCCAGCACGTCGGGGGCCTGATCAAGGATCATCCCCAGTCTGGAGTCAACCGACTGAATAACGTTGACCTTATGGTCAAAATCACCGTCTTCGCCTGCTTCGTCGGTTCCCTTGACGTGAATAAAGTGATAATCATAGTCTTTTCTTGTATCTCTATAGGTGTTGAATTCATCTTCAATGCTCGTGCCGGTTTCTATCACGTTCATGCCCACCAATTTTGCCAGTCCCCTGTACATCGGATATGTTGCAATAGCACCGGCATTTAGCCCGAATCTGTCGGTAACGGAATCGATGTCCGGGCGTTCGGCAATCCCGCGCACAAGTATGGCGTTCATCGGCTCACGGCCTTTTAACACCTCAAGCGCGCGCGACTGGAATTCATCCACAATTCGCGCTGCCTTTTCGGCCCCGGGGTGCGAGGCGACGGCCTCGTGAAGCGGCTCTGCGTTTTCGTGCGGATCGGTATCACATACGCCCTCTTCCATACCCGGCCCGCGGAATACCACAGCGAAACGGTGCCCCATTCCCGGTTGTATTATCACATCAACATCTTCGATTCCGGTGATCTTCTCCTGCAGCAATTTGCATAGTTTCCGGCTCTCTTCGGTAGCCGGCCGGCCCGCCCTACGGTCCGTAATAACCCCGCCTTCCAGGGTGCAGAAATTACAGCGTGCCGCCAGATCGCCGAACTTAAGGTCCATGTTCAGTCCGAGCGACTCGAGAACTCCGCGCCCGATCTCCACCTCGCGCGGATCGTAGCCGAAAAGCCCCAGATGCGCCGGCCCGCTGCCGGGCGTTATGCCGTAATCCACCGGCATTATCCTGCCCATAGCGCTACGCAGGGCGAGAGCGTCCAGGTTGGGGGTCTCGGCCCTTTCCAGTGGAGTCTGCATGCCAAAATCCGGGTGTCTTACATCGCCTACTCCGTCGAGCACAAGCAATACAAGCGACATGTCTTCTTTCGGCCACGCCGCCCTGTCTTTTACCAGCCCTTCTATCCTTTCAAGATATGCCATCCAGGTAATCTCCCTCCGGTTGTTTTAAACAAAATTAACTTCTGACAAACAGGCGCCGCCGGCAGCTTTAAAGTTAAATACATCAGGTTTTATGCCGGTGCGGCGCTCGTATTCCCGCTTCAGCAGGCCGGACACCGCGGCACTTCTGCGTGCTTCCACCAGATTAACCGTGCATCCGCCAAATCCGGCTCCGGTCATCCTGGCGCCTAAGACCCCCTCACATTCCATAGCTATATCTACCATGGTGTCGAGTTCCCCGCAAGAAACCTCGTAATCATCGCGCAGGCTGCGGTGAGAATCGACCATAAGCTCTCCGAAACGGGCATAGTCTCCGTTTTTGAGTGCACCCGCCGCCTGCAAGACACGGTTGTTTTCTCCCACCACGTGCCGCGCACGCCTGTACTCTGTTGAAGTAAGCGTCTCTTTGAAAAGCTCCAGCATATCGGGCGATACGTCGCGCAGGTGTTTTACATCCGCTTCGGCCATTTCATTGATTTTCCTGGCGGCCATCTCACAGGTTGCCCGCCGATCGTTATAAGCGGAGGCGCCGAGCTCGTGCTCGACCATGGTGTTGGCGACCACTACGCTGAATCTGTCGGCATCCAGCGGCAGCAGCGCGTAATCAAGCGAGCGACAGTCCAGGAACACGGCGCTGTCGCTGACGGCATGTATGCTCACGAACTGATCCATTATGCCGCAGTTTACGCCTACAAACTCGTTTTCAGCCTTCTGACAGGCCAGCGCCAGCTTTTTCTTATCCAGCCCTCCGGCCTCCGAAGACGCGCTCAACGCCAGCGCCGTCGCCACTTCCAGAGCGGCCGAGGAGCTCAAACCGGCGCCGATCGGCACTTCACCGTACAGAACGGCGTCTATCGGCCGTATTGCGAACCCGGATTCACTCATTGCCCGGGCCACACCCCTCGAATAATTTGCCCACGGACTGCCGTCGGAGGGGCGGATATCTTCCAGGTCAAATTCGTCCATTTCTCCGTAGTTTTCACTCCAGAGACGCACTTTTTTGCCGCGCGCCGGCCTGAAAAAAATATGCATCCCCCGGTCGATGGCCACCGGCATAACGAACCCCCCGTTATAATCGGTAT
>PWZK01000211.1 GCA_003567495.1 Candidatus Brocadiaceae bacterium | reverse complement strand
CGGAAGTGGAAGCGGCGGTGCGGAGCGCGGGAAAGGCTATAGCGAAGCAAATCGTTGAAAATGCCGGCTCCGGGGGAGGTAATCAGGAGGAATTGCTCGAATCGGCGTATGTGTTGACCGAGATCGCGCAGATGCGGCACCTTGTCGGGGAGGCGACGGCCGGGGAAGCCGCCTCGAAAGCCGGCGAGCTGAACGAGCGTGCATGGCAGCAGGCCCTGCGTGAACTGGATAAACTTGCCGTCGGGTATCTTCAGGGTAACGTCGGTGAGCAGGAGCTTCTGGCGACTGCGGGCGCTATGGCAGAGAAGTTCAGTGCGCATGACGCCGCCGGAGGCGTGGAGCCGCTCATTATGCAGCGGCTGGAACAGCATCTCACCGAGAGCCGGAATGCGGAATTGATGGAAGAACTGTCGGGTATAGAAAGGAAGCTGAAAGGTGGACTGACGCTCCGGCAGGCGCAGGACGCCGCCGCGCGGCTCATGGTGATGCACCCGCCGTCGGCCGATGCGCAGCGCACTATTAACGCGCTGCTCTCCCGCGTGAGTGAAAGGAAGGTGGAACTACGGGAAGCCAACAGGGAGGAGGCATACCAAAGCTACCAGAAGTGGGCTTTTGAGGTGATAAGACGGGCCCAGAGGCAGATAGGGAGTGCCGGACGGAGGGATCAGGATAGGGTTGTGGAGGCGCTGAAAACACTTGCTGTAATCGATACCGCGCTGCTGAGCACTCACATGCATAATTTCTACAGTGAAGTGAGTTCAGACGGCTACCAGAAACTTGACGAAGAGGACAGACTCAAGGTCTACAAACATTCCCTGTCGGTCGAGACGAAAGGGCTGAGTGATATATAAAAAACGCGGCACAGATATCATGAGATTACACTATTTGATGCGATGAATCCATAAGCAAGACAATAAAATAAAATTAAGGTATTTTGATAATGGAAAAAACTGGAGCCAGGTCAAGCATGCAGGGGAATATCAATGAGGGGCAAATGATACAAGGATTTTTTGTTAAAAAGATCATGCCTTTGGCTGAGGATAAGGAGGAAGTTTTGCTTCTGGAGCATCAGCAAACGGGGGCGACTTTGGTCAACATTTATTCCGAATCGACCACAGAGAAATATTTTTCAATATCTTTCCGAACACCTCCTCCGGACGACACCGGCGTCGCCCATGTTCTGGAACATATGGTTCTTTCAGGGTCGAAGAAATACCCTGTCACTTCTTTTCTTGACGTGATAGACGGGCGAACTGCGGCCTTTTTTTTCAATGCTGTCACATTAGATGCATCTACAGTATTTCCGTTCATCACTTGCCTTAAGAAAGATTTTTTTAACCTTGCATCGATATATCTCGATGCCGTCTTTTATCCGCTTCTGACCAAAGAATCCTTTCACAGAGAAGCTCATAAGTTTGAAGAGGGGGGAGTTGAGTGCCATGGAAATGACTCAGGTGGTGGGGGAGTCGTTTACAATGAAATTATGGATAGTCATTATCGACCGGAAAGTTTACTTCCGAAGATTTCCCAATTCAACCTTTTTCCGGACACTCCATTAAAATACTGTGCCGGGGGAAGCCCTGAAGGAATAGCCTCGCTTACTTATCCACAAGTGCTTGCGTACCACAAAAGAATGTATCATCCCGAGAACGCCCTTTTCTTCCTATCCGGAGATATACCCACAATCGAACACTTGCGTTATTGGGGTGAGATACTGAATAACTTCCAAAGACGGGGGTATTCTATCGAGATACCCCGTCAAAGACGTTGGAAAGAACCCCAAAATGTTACTCACTATTATTCCGCACCAAGAAAAGGAGACGGAAGAAGCTTTGTTACGCTGAGCTGGATAGCAGGAGACCGTCTGGATCCGATTGAGGATATCGATTGGGCAGTATTGTCTTTTCTGTTAAGCAGCACTGATTCCGCGCCCTTAAACAAGGCTTTACAAGAATCAAAGTTCGCAAAAAGTGCTTATTCTTTTAGCACATGCAAAGCCCATGAGGTAATATTTCATGTGAATTTTTGCGACACCGATCCCAGCAAAGCGGAAGAGATAGAAGCATTTGTTTTGGAAACCATGCAGCATTTAGCATCAAAAACCTTTTCACGCTCACGCATAATGGCGTCATTGGATAATATATCGTATTCTCTTTTGGAGAAAAGGAACGGGAAAAAAATGCAGGATTTGGGCTTTGTCAACACATGGTGGGTGATAAATGACGATCCAATGTTATTTTTCTCTATACGTGAAAGACTGAATTATTGCATGCAGCGATATAAAGAGAATCCGACAGTTTTGAACGAACTTCTCAAAGAAAAACTGGTGAATAACAACCACAGATTACGTGCTGTGCTCAGCCCGTCAGATGAAGACACATCACTTCGCAGCCGCCCCATCAACAATAATACGAATTCTAAAGGCAGCAAAGCCCGATTCTGTGGTCAGATTGAAAAAGGCATCGAATCTTTGAGCGCACCACATGTCCCTGATATGCCTATAGATTCTCCTGCTGCAATTCGTGCCCTTCCGCGACTGAGCATCACGGACCTTCCGGCCCGTCCAAGGCAGGTTAAAACAGTAAGAAAAAAAGTCGGTAAAATTGATCTACTGCATAACTTATCAGAAACCAACGGAATTAATTATCTTCAGATCAGCATAGACCTT
>PWZK01000129.1 GCA_003567495.1 Candidatus Brocadiaceae bacterium | reverse complement strand
GTAGAGAATCCGCATGCTCGTCCGGCTGAAGAGATACTTGCGGAATTGGAGTCGGCGCCCGAGGGACTATCCGATGAGGAGGCCGTCGAACGGCTCGCGCTGCACGGGCCGAACCGGCTGCCCGAGGCCGAAAAGGAAGGGTTCCTTAAGAGTTTTTTCAAGCATTTCCATGACCTGCTAATTTACATTCTCATCGTGGCTGCAGCGGTCACCGCAGCGCTTCAACACTGGGTGGATACCGGCGTTATCCTCGTCGTTGTGGTTGTCAACGCAGTCATTGGTTATATCCAGGAGGGGAAAGCGGAACGTGCGCTGGAGGGCATCCGCAAAATGCTCTCTCTGCACGCACATACCCTTCGCGACGGCGAGTGGGTTGAGATAGAGGCCGAGAAGCTCGTGCCGGGCGATATAGTAAGGCTTCGCTCCGGCGATCGTGTGCCTGCCGATATCAGACTGGTGGAGTCGCTGAATCTGCGCATTGAAGAATCGGCGCTGACCGGCGAATCCGTGCCCGTCGGGAAGAAAACCGACCAGGTCGATTCGGACGCCGGAATCGGCGACCGCTACTGCATGGCATATTCCGGCACTATGGTGTCTGCGGGCCGCGGCACGGGCGTGGTTACCGCGACAGGGTCACAGACCGAAATAGGGCGCATCAATAAAATGATAGGCGAGGTGCAGAAACTGGCAACCCCGCTCACCCGCCGGATGAATCGGTTTGGCAAAGTGCTGTCTTTCATAATCACAGGCATGGCCGCGCTCATATGGGTTGTGGGGTGGCTTCATGGCATGCCGCTCGGTGAGCGTTTCCTTTCGGCCATCGGCTTTGCCGTAGCGGCCATCCCCGAAGGTTTGCCCGCCATCCTTACCATCACCCTGGCCCTCGGGGTGCAGCGCATGGCGCAGCGAAACGCCATCACGCGCAAGCTCAACGCGGTCGAAACACTTGGCTCGGTGACCGTGATCTGCTCTGACAAAACCGGCACGCTCACGCGCAACGAGATGACGGTGTCCCGGGTGGTGACCGCGTCGGGCTGCTACGAGGTTGAGGGCGCCGGGTACGCGCCCGAAGGGACGATCAATTACAACGGAAAACACGCGTCGCTTCAGGATCATGCGGATCTGCACGAGGTTGTTAAAATCATGGCCCTGTGCAACGATTCCGGGATATCGGAGACAGACGGCCGTTGGGAGGTCAGGGGGGAACCGACCGAAGGCGCCCTCCTTACCCTTGCCCGCAAGGCCGGTTTTGAATGTGGGGGCTATGAGCGTTTTGGCGAAATTCCGTTTGAATCGGACAATAAGTTTATGGCCACGTTAAACGGCCGTTCCGGCGGCGCCAGGCGGATATTGATGAAAGGCGCACCTGACCGGCTGCTGGACCGCTGCGATACGCAGCGCGCCGCTGACGGTTCCGCGCAAGCGCTCGACAGGGCTTTCTGGGAGGAAACGATAGAGGATTTTGGCAAACAGGGGCTGCGGGTCCTGGCCGCCGCAGCCAGCGAGACGGGCGCCGGAAAAGACGATTTGACGATGGATGACCTCGAACAGGGCATGGTTTTTCTCGGCCTGGTTGGCATCGTTGATCCGCCCCGGCCCGAGGCTATCGATGCGATCAGAGTGTGCCACAGGGCCGGTATTCGCGTTAAGATGATAACAGGCGATCATATCGGCACGGCCTGCGCGATCGGGGCCGGGATGGGTATCGGGGGCGGCGCCGTATCCGGTGCGGAACTTGAGAAAGCCTCGGATGAGGAGCTTCTGCGCATCGCTTGTGAAAATGATATATTCGCACGAACCAGCCCCGAGCATAAGTTGAGGCTGGTGCATGCCCTGCAGGCCAACGGCGAAATTGTAGCAATGACGGGCGACGGCGTAAACGATGCGCCCGCGCTGAAGCGCGCCGATGTCGGCGTGGCGATGGGCGTAAAAGGAACGGAAGCAACCAAGGAAGCCGCCGATATCGTGCTGGCGGACGACAATTTTACATCTATCGAACATGCGGTAGAGGAAGGGCGCAAGATCTACGACAACCTGCGCAAGGCCATTCTTTTTATCCTGCCCACCAACGGCGCCGAGGCGCTGGTTATCTTCGCCGCCGTGCTCTTCGGGTGGGTGCTGCCGCTGACTCCGGTCCAGATTTTGTGGGTGAATATGGTCACCGCGGTCACACTGGCGCTGGCGTTTGCGTTCGAACCCGCCGAGCCCGGCGTGATGGACCGCCCGCCGAGGGACCCCGGCGCTCCGCTGCTCGGCGCCGCTTTTCTGTGGCGCATCGCTTTCGTGTCGTTTTTGATCGGCGGGGCAACCATTGCCGTGTTCACCATAGAAAAGCATATTTTCGGCCTTTCTCTGGAGCACGCCCGCACGCTTGCGGTGAATACGCTGGTATGCGGGCAGGCTTTTTACCTGTTCAACAGCCGTTACATGCACGAATCAAGCCTCAGCTTCGGGCGTCTTATTGCCAACCGGGCCGCATTGCTGCTGCTCGGCATAATGGTGGCCATGCAGCTGTTGTTTGTCTATGCGCCGTTTATGCACGTGTTGTTTGAATCGGCTCCTCTCGACCTGCGCCACTGGCTGGTGCCCCTGGGTGTCGGGGCCGGGGCGTTTTTGTTGATTGAAGCGGAGAAAATGTTAACACGCCGCTACCTACAGGAAAAAAGGCG
>PWZK01000243.1 GCA_003567495.1 Candidatus Brocadiaceae bacterium | reverse complement strand
CAGCAGCGGCATGAAAAGGCTTCTGGCAAGACTCAAACCGGGCAGCATAGAAGACCTTATTGCGATTCTGGCCCTTTACAGGCCGGGGCCCCTGCAGAGCGGAATGGTGGAAGACTTTATCAGGCGAAAACATGGTGAAGCGGATATCGAATATCCACACCACACCTTTGAGCCTATACTCAAGCCCACATACGGCGTGATTGTATATCAGGAACAGATCATGAGAATGTGCCACGAAATCGCCGACATGAGCATGGCCGAGGCATTGAGCATGATCAAGGCTATCAGCAAGAAAAAAGAGGAAGTCATAGCGCGTTCAAAGGAACGCTTTATCCGTGGCGCGGCGAAAAAAGGCGTCGAAGAAAAAACCGCTATCCAAATATACGACCTGATAATGCACTTTGCGGGGTACGGATTTAACAAGGCTCACGCATCCGCCTACGCCTTCGTAGCATACCGCACAGCTTATCTTAAAGCCCATTTCCCGACGGAATTTATGGCAGCGAGTATTTCATGTGAAATGGGCTCAACCGATAAAGTGGTCGAACTGATGGAAGATTGCGCATCTATGGGAATCGAGGTGCTGCCGCCGGATATAAATGAAAGCGGGTTGGATTTTACCGTTATAGCAGAAAAAGTGATACGGTTCGGCCTTGGTGCGATCAAACACGTGGGCACCGGCGCGGCAAGACAGGTCATCGATGAACGCGCAGTAAACGGGCCGTACAAAAGCCTCTTCGATTTTTGTGAACGCGTCGATACAAAAGAAGTTACAAAAGGAGCTACGGAAGCGTTTATGAAGGCAGGCTGTTTCGACGAACTGCCCGGACACAGGTCACAGCTGCTGGCCGTGCTTGAAACGGCGCTGAAGGCCGGAGCCAAGGCCAGGCGCGACAGAGAAATGGGACAAACCGGACTTTTCGGCCCGCAGGTTGCCGAATCCCCGGAGGAACGCATCAGGCAAAATCTGCCCGACATCCCGCCGCTCAGTCCGATGGAGCTGGCCGGACAGGAATCAGAGGCCCTGGGGCTCTATGTGCGTCACGATCCGCTTCAGGAACACCGTAAGGCCCTTGGGCGCCTCACCAGCAACTCCAGCGACGAGCTCGAAAACCTTAAGGATGGAACCAGGATCGTCGTAGGCGGGATTATCGAAAAACTCAGCAAGAGGCGACTCAAGGACAGGGGGCAGATGGGCATAATATCGCTACTGGATATCGCCGGCCGGGCCGAATGCATTATGTGGCCGGAGACGCTCGAAAAACATCTCGCAATTCTGGAAGAGGGCGGCGTTATGCTTTTCACCGGCTCGGTAAGCCATAGAAGGGGCACGAGCGTCGTGGCGGACAGGGTGTTTCCGATTACCGATAGCACGGGAGAACTGGTGGAATCGATCGTTATCTCCGTGTCCTGCGAGGAGACCAACGGCAGGATCTGGCAGGACCTGCACGATATACTGTCTGAGAACGAAGGGCCGGCGCCTGTATTCTTCGACATAAAAACCAGCGGCCTGGTACTGAGGTGCCGTAAGGGAAACGGCAAGGGAGCAAAGGCTTCCGAGCAGCTGGCAAAGCGTATTGAAAACCAGACAGGTGAAGGCTCCGTGCATTTTCAGATTCGTCCGCCCGAGGGCGAACGAAAGAAAAAATACAGAAGAAAAAAACACGCGTAGGCGCCTGTGCAGCACCGCGCCGAAAGGCATTACATTCTCACCGCCGCTTCAGGTGCCTTTCAGCCTCCCTGAGTTCCTGAGTTTCTATCAGCTTCCGCCTCTTGTCCGCTTTCTTTTTCTTCCGGGCCAGTCCAAGCCGCACTTTGGCCCAGCCGCCTTTGAAATAAATTTTCAGCGGCACCAGTGTATAACCTCTCTGCGTGCACTGGGAAATTATATAATTTATTTCCTTTCGGTGCATCAGCAGTTTGCGCGTTCTGTCGGGATCCGGCGCATCTCTTGTGGTCTGTATGTACGGGGTTATATGCATGCCGATCAGGTAGATTTCGCTTCCCAAAGGCCGGGCATAAGCCTCCTGCAGGCTGCAGCCGTGCTGCCTGAGGCTCTTTACTTCCGAACCCGCAAGCACAATGCCGGCCTCGTATTGCTCCTCGACAACATACTCATGGAAAGCCTTTCTGTTTGTTGCTACCGTGGTCATGTGAGATCCCGTTGTTTCAGGCCTAAAAAACCTGTAACATTTTTTTCTGGTATTTTCGTAGCCGTTGCCGTTTGGCCTTGCCGTTATACTAAAACTTTTTCACGTCGTTTGAAAAAGTTTTATTGTCGATGTTGCGATATTAAGCGCCTAACAGGCTTATAGTAAGCGCATCAGGCTCGTAGTGGGGGCATTCATGCCCCCGCCGTTTCGGGCTTGTAGTGGGTGCATTCAAGTTCTTCATTTTCAGATACATTCACGCGAGAGCGCCTGCGTTGCAAAGGACGGAGCCCTTAAAAAGTCCCACTACAAACCTGACACGCGCAATAGAAAATCAGCTGCAATGCCTAACCCGGACAAGCCGGAATCTGGAATGAGGAATGTGGAATGTGGTTATATCGTCCCTTCAGGACTCCCGTTTGTGCGATCCCCACTCCTGTGACTGCGCTGCGGCCCTTTCGGGCCTGCGCTTCGCCACAGGCTATAATATATCGCGCTTCCAGCGCTTGCTTAGGTCGT